>JBAQIQ010000138.1:0-6743 GCA_049288935.1 Candidatus Competibacteraceae bacterium | reverse complement strand
GGCTACTTCCTCCAGAAAACGCACCCGGTTTTCGATGCTGCCGCCGTAACCGTCGGTACGAAGGTTTGAGGTGCTGCGCAGAAACTGGTCGATCAGATAGCCGTTGGCGCCGTGGATTTCCACACCGTCGAAGCCCGCGCTCATGGCGTTGGCCGCCGCCCGGCGGAAGTCCTCGACGATACCGGCGATTTCCGAAGTTTCCAGCGTGCGGGGAACGGGGCAATCCACCATGCGACCGACGCCATCCTCGCCGACGATCCACACCTGCGCGTCCGGCTTCAGGGCGGAGGGAGCCACCGGCGGCTGGCCGTTGTGAAACGAGACGTGCGACATCCGGCCGACGTGCCACAGTTGCAGGAACATGCGCCCGCCGGCGGCGTGGACCGCATCCGTCACCAGTCGCCAGCCGTCGATCTGGGCCGGGGAATATACGCCGGGGGTGAAGCTGTAGCCCTGCCCCTGGCGCGAGATTTGGGTGGCTTCGCTGACGATCAGCGCGGCCGACGCGCGCTGGGCGTAGTACTCGGCCATGAGGGTATTGGGAATGTCGCCGGGTTGGGTCGTTCGGCAGCGGGTCATCGGGCACATGACGATGCGGCTGGGCAACTCCATGCCCCCCAGCGCCAAAGGCTTGCAGAGCAGCGATTCGTTCATCAGGGTTTCTCCAGGTTTTAGGGTGTTACTGCGATCAGCAGATGATCGGTATTTTCATTTTTTAATCCTCGCAGCTTGCTGGCTGCGGAGTCGTTTGCTGGCGGTTCTTTCGGGAGGGTCGCCAGTCCAGAAAACGCCATCGGGATGGTGCGTATTTTTGTAAATCCGCCCCTGCGTCGCCGCCATCTGCCGAATTCCGGGCGAAATGGGTATACCATTGACCGCCAAAATTAACGACTGCGAGGATGCTTATGGTTACGGCCACCCTCATCGATGGCAAGCAGTTCGCCGCCCGCTTGCGCGCCGGTATCGCCACCCACGTTGCCCAACTCAAAGCAGACCACGGGGTGACGCCGGGTTTGGCGGTGGTGCTGGTGGGTGAGGACCCCGCCAGCCAGATTTATGTCCGCAACAAGGGTTTACAGGCCCGTGAAGCGGGAATGAATTCTTTTGAGCATCGCCTGCCCACCACGGCGACGCCGGCTGAGTTGTTGGCGCAGATCGCTGAATTGAACCGGAATCCGACCGTTAACGGCATTCTGGTGCAGCTACCCCTGCCGAAGCAGATTGACCCGGAAGCCGTCATCGCCGCGATTGCCGTGGACAAGGATGTGGACGGCTTCCATCCGCTTAACGCCGGCCTGCTGGCGGTGGGCGGAACGGCGATGATTCCCTGCACCCCCTTGGGTTGCCTGATGTTGCTCAAGGCGTATGCCGGCGAACTGGCGGGTCAGCGAGCGGTGGTGTTGGGGCGCTCCAACATTGTGGGCAAACCAATGGCGGCGCTGTTGTTGCGTGAACATTGCACGGTGACTCTTGCCCATTCCCGCACCCGCGATTTGGCGGAAGAGTGTCGCCGGGCGGACATTCTGGTGGCGGCAGTGGGCAGACCGCACATGGTCAAGGGCGACTGGATCAAGCCGGGGGCAACAGTTATTGATGTGGGCATCAACCGCATTCCCACCCCGGACGGCAAGGGGCGATTGGCGGGTGATGTCGATTTTGCAACCGCCGTGGCCGTGGCTGGGGCAATAACGCCAGTGCCGGGCGGGGTAGGGCCGATGACCATTGCCTGTTTGCTGTTGAATACCCTGACGGCCGCCTGTCGGCAGCGGGGTTTGCCCATTCCCGACATTCAGCCAGTAGCGGAATGATCTTTCTGACCGCTGGCCCCGCTCCCGGCGAGGGGGCAGGGCCAGCGATTTGACCCGCTAATCCACCCGTTGCCACTTCTGCTGTTTGCTAAAGACCATCTAACGGATTCTCCTGGCTAATCTTGGTGAATAGGTGTGGCAATAACCGATTAGAATCAAGTGTAGGGCAGAGTGGGTTTGAGTCGCCGAGATCGGCCGCGTCGCCGAGGAGGGCCTCATGTTACCGGTCGCGTGGGAATTATTGCTGCTGATCGTGATCGCCAATGGAGCGCCGGTCATTGCGGCGAGGGTTTTTGGCGAGTGGGGCGCGTATCCACTGGATGGCGGGCGGGTGTTAGCGGATGGTCATCGCCTGCTCGGCCATTCCAAAACCTGGCGCGGCATTCTGGCGGCGACGCTGGCGACCAGTGTGAGTGCGGTGTTGCTGGGTTGGCCGGCGCAGGTTGGGGTGACAGTCGGCGTTACCGCTATGCTGGGCGATGTATTGTCCAGTTTTACCAAGCGGCGGCTGGGCAAGGCGTCCAGCAGCATGGCGCTGGGGCTGGACCAGATTCCTGAGTCGCTGCTGCCATTGCTGGCGGTGATGGAGACGTTTGACCTGAGCGGTTCGGCGGTTGCCTGGACCGTAGTGGGATTTACGGTGCTGGAATTGGCGCTATCGCCGATTTTCTACTGGCTGGGCGTCCGCAATCGGCCCTATTAAAAGGCTTTCTTCTCTGGAGGAAGGGTTGGGGATGCAGGGAGTGTTCGCAGTCGATGCAAGGTCATTTCCGGGGGGCAGTTGAAACGCACCCCGACCACCGAGGAGCCGGAACCGACCGAGGTGTAGCCTTGCATGGTGTGGTGACGCCAAGCGCCTTTGCAAAAGCGGCGTGGGCAGTCGGCGTTCGTCATCAGGGCCATTCCGCCGGGCAGACAAATTTGACCGCCGTGGGTGTGGCCGCTGAGCATCAGGTCGAATCCGGCGTGAGCGGCCAGCCGATACGGTTCCGGCGAATGCGCCAGGAGGATAGCGGCAGCGTCGAGCGGAATATGGGCGGCGGCCTTGTGTAGATTGTCCACCTGGTAGTAATGCGGATCATCGATACCGGCGAGATGGAGGGTAGCGCCATCACGTTCCAGAGCCACCGATTCGTTGAGCAACAGGGTAATGTCCAATTGTTCGATACCCTGCGCCATGTGGATGGAATCATGGTTGCCGAGGATCGCGTAGACCGGGCCGCGCAGATGGGGCCGCACCTGCGCCAGCGCGGCGATGGCGGCCTGATGAGGGCCGTAGGTTTTGGCTCGGAAGTCGCCGGTCATGACACAGACATCGTAATGGATGTGCGGCAAGCGCTCGATCAGGGCCGCGGGATAGGCGGGGTTGGCGTCCAGATGCAGGTCGCTGAGATGGAGCAGGGTGAGGCCATCGAACGCTGCCGGTAACCGGGGGAGGATGACTTCATTGCGGCGGAGCTGGAGCGCAGCAGCGTTACGCAAACCCCGACGGTACAACCCGGTTGCGCGCAGGGCCAGGCGTATCAGGGTGTGGATCGAATACCAGTTTTCGATGTGGAAAAAAGTCCGACCTCGCCCAAAAATCTGCGTGGCGTGTTCAGCCTCGATGCCCAGCCGTTGTTGTAAATGCACCCGGCCCAGGCGTTGCTCCAACTGCTGGTACTCGGTGGATTGCTGATCCACGGACGGTGGCCTTTAAAGCCGTTGCCGCAATACATCGGTGATTTCGGCATCGCTCAGCACGAGCGGATTGGTCTTCATACTGCTGCCCCGGGAATGAGCGACGACGTGGGCAAAGTCGTTTTCCCGAATCCCGTAGACATTTAACCGGGGCAGATTCAGCCGTTCCGTCCATTCATCCAGTAACGCCAGTAGCGCGGCGTGTCCTTCTTCGTGGCTGGGGAAATGCCGTCCGTACAGGAGGTCGCCCGCCCGAGCGTATTTGCGCCAAGCCAGGTTAGCAGGATCGCGTTCCCGCAACGCTATGAGATTGACGCGGGTCGCAGCGCCGACCAGGGTGCCGCAGACCACGCCATGCGGAATCGGAAAGAATGCGCCCAGCGGCGAAGCCAGGCCATGCACCGACCCTAAACCGGTCTGCGCCAGGCAGATGCCCGACAACAGCGCGGCGTAAGCCATGCACGCACGACCCATGACGATCTTCTCGCCATGCTCATACCAGGCGAACAATCCATCCCGCACCGCTTTCAGACCACTTTCCGCCAGCGTGTCGGTAAAAGGGTTGGCCTTGCTGGACACATAGGATTCCAGTAACTGCGTCAGTGCATCCATCGCGTTGGCGGCGATCTGCGCTGGGGGACAGGAGGCCAGTAAATCGGGATCAAGCAGGGCGTATTCCGGTACGAGCAGATCGTGGCGGAAGGATTTCTTGAATCCTTCGGGACCGCGCACGCTGAGCACAGCGTTCTTGGTGGCTTCGCTGCCGGTGCCGGCAGTGGTGGGGACAGCGATGAAGGGGAGGGCGGGACCTTGATACGGCTTTTCCGGGCCGACCCCTTCCAGATAATCCATCACCGAATCACCCACCGGCAACAAGCCTGCGATGGCTTTAGCTGCGTCCAGGACACTACCGCCGCCGATACCAGCGATGGCGGTAAAACCTTTACCGTGGAATTGCCGAACGGCTTCGTCCACGTTCTGCGGCGAGGGTTCATCAGTAATCCGCACCTGCGCCCAGCCGATGCCCGCCTTTTCCAAAGCAGCCAACAGTGCGGACCAGTGTGGAGATTCCGGGAATGAACGCTGGCCGGTGATCAGCAACACCCGGTTACCGTATTGGGCAATGAGGCTGGGGAGTTTTTTGATACCGCCAGCGCCAAATTCGATGCGCGGCAGGCGGGCGATGGAGAAGGGAGCAGTCATGGGCGCGTTCCGGTTGAAAGCCCCTCTCCCGCTAATGAGAGAGGTGCCAGGGGTGAGGGCGTTGCCTAGAACCCGTACAGCGCCTTGTACTCTGCATCGCGGCTGGCGATGAGCTGGGCGAGGTTCAGCACCACCTTGCACTGTTTCCAGGTGGCGTCGTCCTGCATCTTGCCGTCGATCATCACCGCGCCACTGCCGTCCGGCATGGCCTCGACGACGCGCTTGGCCCAGGCCACTTCCTCCGGTTTCGGGCTGAACACGCGCTTGGCGATGGCGATTTGGTTGGGGTGCAGGGTCCAGGTGCCGACGCAACCCATCAGATACGCATTGCGGAACTGATCTTCGCAGGCTGTCAGGTCGGCGATGTCGCCGAACGGGCCGTAGAAGGCCAAAGCGCCGACGCTGGTGCAAGCGTCCACCATCTTGCCGATGGTGTAGTGCCACAAGTCCTGTTGGGCGGTGGGGCGCGGGGCGTCGGGATTCTTGGGATCGGGATCGGTGCGCACCACGTAATCGGGATGGCCGCCGCCGACGCGGGTGGTCTTCATCCGCCGGGAGGCGGCCAGATCGGCCGGACCGAGGCTCATGCCCTGCATCCGCGGGCTGGAGTTGGCGATTTCATCGACGTTGGCCACGCCGAGCGCGGTTTCCAGGATGGCGTGGAGCATCAGCGGCTTTTTCACGCCGTACTTGGCTTCCAGTTGCGCCAGCAGTTGATCGGCGAAGTAAATATCCCACGGCCCCTGAACCTTGGGCAGCATGATCACGTCCAGCTTGTCGCCGATCTCGCCGACCAAGCGAATCAGGTCATCGATAAACCACGGGCTGTCGAGGCTGTTGACGCGGGTCCAGAATTGGGTATCGCCGAAATCGACGCTCTTGCCGATTTGCACCAGCCCTTCGCGGGCGGCTTCCTTGCGGTCGATCGGCACGGCGTCTTCCAGGTTGCCGAGCATGATGTCCACGGTCTTGGCGATGTCCGGCACCTTGACCGCCATTTTGGGGTTGCTGGGATCGAAAAAGTGGATCATCCGTGAGGGTAATACGGGGATCTCGCGGAGCGGTTCGGGGGCGCCAACGACTTTGGGTTTGAAGAAATCGCGGGGACTGCGCAGCATGAGTTTTATCCTCCCAGGTTAATGACCTTCGTATTTCTGAATGAGTTTTTGCGCGGCCACGGTCGGGGGCAGACGGCCCTCGGTCACGGCGTATTCCACGTCGGCGCGGATGCTGCCAACGCCGGCATGGTTGAAGAAGCTGGTGCGCAAGTGCTCCTCGACCATCGAGTATACCCAATCCAGGGTTTGGCGTTGCCGGCGCTTCTCGAACGCGCCGCTGGCGGTGATCTGCTGGCGGAAATCGCTGATCACCTTCCAGATGGCATCGATGCCCTCGCCGTTGAGGGATGAACAGGTGTAGGCCTTGGTGTACCAGCCCTCGGTGGCCGGGGCCAGATAGTGCAGCGCCCGGTTGTAGTCGGCGCGGGCGGCGTTGGCGCGGATCTTGTTGTCGCCGTCGGCCTTGTTGACCAGCAGGGCGTCGGCCAGCTCCATAATGCCTTTCTTGATGCCCTGCAACTCGTCGCCGGCCCCGGCGATCATCAGCAGCAGGAAAAAATCGACCATCGAGCGCACCGTGGTTTCGCTCTGGCCCACGCCGACGGTTTCCACCAGGATCACGTCGAAGCCGGCGGCCTCGCAGACCAGGATGGTTTCGCGGCTCTTGCGGGTCACGCCGCCCAGGGTGCCGCTGGACGGGGAAGGGCGGATGAAGGCGCGCAGGTCGCGCGATAGCAGTTCCATGCGGGTTTTATCGCCGAGGATGCTGCCACGGGTGACGGTGCTGCTGGGGTCCACCGCCAGCACCGCGACCTTGTGGCCTTGCTCGCACAGGTGCAGGCCGAGCGCTTCGATGAAGGTGCTCTTGCCGGCGCCCGGTACGCCGGTGATGCCGATTCGGATCGAGTTGCCGGTGTGGGGAATGAGTTGCCGCAACACTTCCTGGCCCATGTCGAAATGCGCCTGGGAATTGCTTTCGACTAGGGTGATGGCC
>JBAQIQ010000137.1:0-3177 GCA_049288935.1 Candidatus Competibacteraceae bacterium | reverse complement strand
GGCTCGGGCAGCGTCCACCGTCGCCAGCACGGGTTCGACCTGCGCCGCCAGCCCATGCGCGGCCATGGCTGCGGCATAACCTTCCTGACGCTGGCGACCGGTGGCGCTGGTCGTGCCATAGAAGAAGATATTGCGCGGGTGACCCTGTTCAATCAGATGCGTCGTGAGCCGGTAAGCGGCGTCCGCATTGTCCAGCACGACGGCATCAGCAATGGTTTCGCGCTCACAACGGTCGATCAGCACGATCGGAAACGGATAATCCTTAACCCGGAAGCGGGCCAGGGTGGGCAGCGTGGGCGACAGAATGACGCCGCTGACGTTCTCATCCTGCATCAGGTTCAGGTAGAGCGCTTCCTTCTCCGGATTTTCGTCGGCGTTGCACAAAAATACCCGCATCTGGTGTTGGTAGGCGACATCTTCGACCGCCCGACTGACCTCGGTAAAAAACGGATTGCGGATATCCGACACGATCAGGCCGATGGTATCGGTGCAGCGCGAACGTAATCGCCGCGCCGCCAAGTCGGGCCGGTAATCCAGCGCCTTGACCGCCTCCAGCACCTGTTGCCGGGTCGCTTCACTCACTCCGGTATGGCCAGCCAGCACCCGTGACACGGACGCTACTGAAACTCCGGCCTGTTTCGCTACTTCCTTGATCCGCGCCATGATTTAACCTCTGTGAAAAAAGTAATCGTTTACAACAATGATTGCATAAATATCACTCATTTGTCTATCTTTAGAGATGGGCACAGGAACAACCCTGCAACAAGCCGCCAGGAATCAGACCGTCAAAAATTGAAAGCGCTGCATCGAAAAATCGGGCGCCACAAGTTGAGCAGGTACTCATAAATTTTTTCTTGACATATTTTATGTAAACGATTACAAATTATTTTCACAAAATAAAGGTTGCCCCTCAGGAGGAAATGATGAAAACGATTACTCGATCCTGCATCCGGCTTGATGTACGAACCCAGACCAAAAACGAAGCAATCCAGATGGCCGGCCAGTTACTGGTCGACGCCGGCTACATCGATCCCGGCTACGTCGATAGCCTGTTCAAACGCGAGCAGGTCGCTAACACCTTCCTCGGCGGCGGGGTCGCCATTCCCCACGGGATGATCGAAGACCGCCACCTGATTCAACACACCGGCATCGCTATTTTGCAAGTTCCTAACGGCGTGGAATGGAATGAAGGCCAGAAAGCTTATTTGGTGGTGGCTATTGCCGCCCAGTCTGATGAACACATTGCCTTATTGCGTCGCCTGACCCGGTTGATGCAGCAACCCGAGGCGCTGGACACCTTGTTCCACGCTGAAAATCCGCTGGTATTACTCGCCGCCCTGGGCGACGCGGCTGAACCGTCCCCGGTTCCCGAACCCGCCGCACCGGCTTGGCCATCCGACGCGGAGGTGGAATGGACCCTGGACTATCCCAACGGTCTGCACGCCCGTCCGGCCACGCGCTGGGTCGAGACTGCCAAGCGGTTTCCCTGTGAACTGCGGGTTTATCGGGGCGACGAATTCGCCGACGCCAGGGCGCTGACCGGCTTACTGGCGCTCGGCATCACCAACGGATCAACCCTGCGACTCGCCGCCCGCGGCGGCGACGCTCAACGGGCGCTGAACGCTCTACATGACGCAGTGCGCAGACTGTCTGTTGAAGAAAAAGCGGATGCGGAGCGCGCCCGTCGCAATGCGTTGGCTGCCCGCAAAACTGCGCCGGACTGGACGCCAAGGGGCGCGCCGGCAACGGTTTATGGCATCAGCGCCAGTCCCGGGCTGGCGGCGGGCAGGCTGGTGCGCTATCTCTCCCAGTGTTTCGAGATTGCTGATCAACCGGGCGATGTCGTGGCGGAAGGCGAGGCGCTGGAGCAAGCGATGCTGGCGGTTCAGGCGGAACGGGAAGCGCTGGAAATACGCACCCGCCAGCGGTTGAGCGCCGCTGAAGCCGCCATTTTCGCCGCTCAGCGCGAGCTGTTGGCCGATCCGGTGCTGGTGCGCGAGGCGCTGGCTACGATCATGCAGGGTCATAGCGCGGCCTGGTCATGGCAGCGGGCGCTACGGGCGCGAATCGACGTGCTGCAAAAGGTCGCTGATCCATTGCTGGCGGCCCGGGCGCTGGACTTGCGCGATGTCGGCGAGCAGGTGCTGGCGCAATTGCTGGGCATCGAGCGGCGGCAGATGACGCTGTCGGAACCGTCGATTCTGGTGGCGGAAGATCTGACCCCGTCGGATACCTTGCAACTGGATGCCCGCCATGTTGTGGGCCTGGCCACCAGTCTGGGCGGGCCGACCTCGCATACCGCGATTCTCGCCCGCACGCTGGGTTTACCGGCCCTGGTTGCCGGAGGCCCCGCCTTGCTGGCGGCGTCCGAAGGCGGGATCGCGATCATCGATGGCGGAACGGGTTGCCTCTATCTGGACGTGAACGAGGCCGATCAACGCAGCGTCGCCGAGGTCATTGCCCGTCAGGCGGCTGACCGCGAGGTGTTACGCGCCGTGCGGCATCAGCCGGCCACGACCACCGACGGTCATACCGTGGAAATTGCCGCGAATGTGGCCAATCCCAAGCAAGCGGCGGCGGCGCTGGAAGCCGGCGCGGAAGGCATTGGCCTGATGCGCACCGAATTCCTGTTTCTGGAGCGCAACACGGCGCCGGATGAAGATGAGCAATATCAGGTGTATCGGGACATGGTGGACGTATTAGCCGGTCGGCGGCTGATCATCCGCGCCCTGGACATTGGCGGCGACAAGCAGGCGCCTTACCTGAATTTGCCGCATGAAGAAAATCCATTTCTTGGCGTGCGCGGCGCACGCTTGTTGTTGCAGCGTCAGGATTTGCTCTACGCCCAGTTGCGTGCGCTGTACCGCGCCGCTCAACACGGGCCGTTGTGGATCATGTTCCCCATGGTGACCCATGTCGGTGAAATCGAAGCGTTGCGCGGCCATTGCGAGTTGGCCCGTCAGCAGGTGGGCGGCCCGGAGGTCAAGCTCGGCATCATGGTCGAGGTGCCTGCGGTGGCGGTGATGGCCGACCGCTTTGCCGCGCTGGTGGATTTCTTCTCGATAGGCACCAACGACCTGACCCAGTACACCCTGGCGGTGGATCGCCAGCATCCCGAGCTGGCGGCGCAGGCGGATAGCTTGCATCCGGCGGTGCTGGAACTCATCGACGCCACCG
>JBAQIQ010000136.1:0-7331 GCA_049288935.1 Candidatus Competibacteraceae bacterium | reverse complement strand
GGGCGGCAGAGGGCAGGGCGGCGGCGGCGCGGGATTGCTCGGCGGTCTGGTGATGGTCGCGCTGCAAATGTTCGCTCAAGGCGGCGGTGGAGCCGGCCAATCGTCGCTCTCGGGGTTGTCCAACACGCTGGCGCCCGGACAGGGGTCGCCGACTGCGATGGATGTCGGCCAAGCTCAGCGACAAGTTTTGGCGCTGATCAAAGCGATGATCAACGCCGCCAAAGCCGACGGCCAGATCGACGCCGAAGAGCAGCAGAAAATCTTTGCCAAGCTGACCGATCTCGGTCCCCAGGAAGCGACGTTCGTGCAGGAGGAGCTGAACAAGCCGCTGAATTTTGATTTCTTCGCCGACATCACCCAGGACATGGTGTTGCAGGTTTACGCCGCGTCGCTGATGGCGATCAATCTCGACACGCCGGCCGAAAGCAGCTACATGCAACAGCTCGCGCAGGGCTTGGGGCTGGACGCTCAGACGGTGAACGGTATCCACGCGCAATTGGGGCTGGCGCCGCTGTACGGTTGAGGCGGAACGATAGAGCGGGCCGTTCTCGCGAGCCGAGGGGAATGCGCCACGCGGCGCATTCCTCCCTCATCCGCCTATTTTTCGACGAAAGCCCGCTCGATCACGTAATGGCCGGGTTCGCCGATGTGCGGCGAGATGGCGAAACCGCGAGCGTTCAGGAGCGCGCAGGTATCTTTCAGCAATGCCGGACTGCCGCAGATCATCGCCCGATCCCGTTCGGGATCGAGCGGCGGTAGCCCGAGGTCCGCGAACAGCTTGCCGCTCTCGATCAACCGGGTCAGCCGCCCTCGGTTGTGGAAGGGTTCGCGCGTCACGGTGGGGTAGTAGATCAGCTTTTCGCGGACCAACTCGCCCAAGAATTCGTTTACCGGCAATTCGTGGGCGATGAAATCGGCATAAGCCAATTCGCTGATATGGCGGACGCCATGCACCAGCACGACCTGATCGAAGCGTTCGTAGGTGTCCGGATCTTTGATGATGCTCAGAAACGGCGCCAGACCGGTGCCCGAACCGAGCAGGTAAAGCCGCTGGCCGGGCAGCAGATCGTCGATCACCAGGGTGCCCACCGGCTTGTGGCCGATCAGAATCGGGTCGCCTTCCTTGAGGTGTTGCAATCGAGAGGTGAGCGGGCCGTTCTGCACCTTGATGCTAAAAAATTCGAGGTATTCCTCGTAGTTGGCGCTGGCGATGCTGTAGGCCCGCATCAGCGGCCGGCCATCCACTTCGAGGCCGATCATCAGGAAATGGCCGTTGCGAAAGCGGAGGCCCGGATCGCGGGTGGTTTTGAAGCTGAACAGCGTATCGTTCCAGTGATGAACGCTGAGCACACGTTCGGTGTTGAAGGTTTTCATGTCGGCTGGTTAAAAGCGGCTCCGTCCCTTGCTTGGCTGGCCAAGTGGGGCAGGAAAATCGCTGGTTGGTTATTGGATAGCTGATTATATATGCTAACTGATTATATATGTGAAGAGTGTCGGCGCTGCTCGTCGGGATTAGCGCTATCTCGTTGAACACCGGGCAGCGCCCGCTCGATCTCGCCCGGGATAGCGGCTCCGAAGGTGCCGACCGGGTTGGAATCGATGGTTGATCGGTCGGCTGTTATTTGCCTTCAAATCGGGGCTTGCGCTTTTCCCGAAACGCATTCAACCCTTCCTGGTAGTCGTGGCTGTCGTACACGACGCGGCGGAGGCCCTGGATACGCTCGAACAGTTCCGGGGTGACCGTGCGGGCGCTGGCGAGCAACCGCAATTCTTCCTTCATCACCGCAATGCTCAAGGGCGAGTTGACCACAATCTGCGCGGCGAGGCCGTAAACGAAACGCTCGATTTCCTCGGCGGGCTTGATGTAGTTGATGACTCCGAGATTCAGGGCCTGCGACATGGGAATCGGTTGCGCCGTAAACAGCATTTCCTTGGCCACCGGCAGCGGGATCATGTTCATCAGCGTCAAAATACCGCCCAGGTTGTAGGGAACGCCAAGCTTCGCCGGGGTGATGGCAAAAGTCGCTTCGGGGGTGGCGACCAGAATATCGCAGGCCATCGCGACTTCGCAGCCGCCACCCCAAACGCCACCTTCGATCAGGGCGATGATCGGCGCGGGAAACTCCTGAATGGCGCGGACCAAGACGCGCAGCGAATCGCTCCAGCCCAACGGATCGCGGCCCCGATCGGGAAGTTCGCTGACATCGTGGCCGGCGGACCACACTTTCACGCCGACGGGCGCGCGCAGGACGGCGGCGCGAATGTTCTTTTCGCGAAAACACTCCAGCGCGACCGTGATCTCACCGATCAACTCCTCGCTGAGCGCGTTGCGCTTTTGGAGATGGTTCATCACGATGGTTCCAATCGCATCCTTGGTTTCGGTCAATATAAGGGGCACGGTCTTCTCCTTCAACGGGATTGCTTCGAGCGGATAAAAAGCGCCAACTGGAGCGCCAATTCGGGCAGAAACCGGTAACCGATACCGGTTTCAGTAGAAAATTATTACCAACGGGTCGGCTCGGCTTCCAGATTCTGGCCGAAATACCTTCGATTTCCAATCTCTTCACTTCCAGAAATCCGGCAGGAACAGCAACAGCAATGGGAACACCTCAAAGCGCCCGATCAGCATGGCCAGCGACAGCAGCCAGGTGGCGGTATCGTTCAGCGGGCTGAAATTGGACGCCGTTTCGCCCAAGCCGACTCCCATGTTGTTCAGGCAACCCGCGACCGAACCGAACGCCGTCACCAAATCCACGCCGGTCGCGGTCAAGGCCAGCGAGAAAAAACAGTAGCTAAAGATGTACAGATAATAAAATGCCCACACGGCCTGCATCACCCGGTCGGGGATGGGATGGTGGCCCAGCTTGACCGCGATCTGCGCCGTGGGGCGAATCAGCAGCCGGGCCTCGCGCACACTTTGTTTGTACAGCAGCAGGAAACGAATGGCCTTGATGCCGCCACAGGTCGAGCCGACGCAGCCGCCGAAGAAGCTGCCCAGCAACAGCAGCAGCGGCACGAAGATCGGCCAGTCCGCCGGATAGCCGACCGTCACGAGGCCGTTGTCGGTGATCACTGAGGCGGTTTGAAAAAAACCGTGATAAATGGATTCCCACAGGGGAAATTTGCCGCTGAGGTAGAGATGGGCGCAGGCCACTGCGATGATTCCTCCGAACACGACCATGCAGAATCGGAACTCGGCGTCGCGAAAGATCGCTTTAAGGCTGCGGGAACGCCAAGCTAAAAAATACAGGGCGAAATTGACCGCCGCCGCCAGGGAAAAAAAACCGGCGACCAGCTCGATGGTCGAACTCTGGAAATAACCGATACTGGCGTCGTGGGTAGAAAACCCGCCTAGCGCCAGCGTGGCGAAGCTGTGGCAAATTGCATCGAAAAAGCTCATCCCCGCCGCCCAGAACGACAGGGTGCAGGCTACGTTCAAACCGACGTAGATGTACCAGAGGTTCTTGGCGGTTTCGGCGATCCGGGGCGTGAGCTTTTCATCCTTCATCGGCCCCGGCGTTTCCGCCTTGTAGAGCTGCATTCCGCCGACGCCCAGCATCGGCAGCAGCGCCACTGCCAGCACGATGATGCCCATCCCCCCCAGGAAATTCAGTTGCGCCCGATAATAGACGATGGCCTTGGGCATCGTGTCGAGGCCGGACAGCACGGTGCCGCCGGTGGTGGTCAGCCCGGAAACCGTCTCGAACACGGCGTCCACCAGCGGCATGTGCGGATGGTCGGACAGCATGAACGGCAACGCCCCAATCAGCGATAGCAGAAACCAGAACGCCACCACCACCACGAAGCCGTCCCGGTTGCGCAGATCGACCTTGTACCGGCATACCGGCAACCAGCACAGTAGGCCCAACCCCAGCATCGCCCCCATCGCTTTCGCGAACGGTACCACCACGCCATAGCCGTCGTACCACCACGCCACTCCCATCGGCGGCAGCATGGTGACGCTGAACAGGATCATCAGCAATCCCACCATGTACAGCGCCGTTTTGATTGGTGATCGCCGGTAGGGGGTTGGCCGCGGGCGACCGCCGACGGGGGCCGCCCGACTCGCGGGGAGTTCCTCGACGGCTATCGTATCCGGTTTGGGCAAATCGTCTGGCGGGAATTGCCCGGCTTCCGGTTGTCCGTCAAAATCAGCGCCTTTCACCTTTCACCTCGCGGTAGGTCGGCTACAAAAGGACTTTCTACCTATGGAGCCGTAAAGAAAAAGTAAAAATGCCGAAGCGCCGTATAAAAAATTCGTAAAAATCGGCGGCGGCATCCGATGCTTGCCGGACTCGCCCTATCGAGGCAGAAAAGCTACCGGCCGACGTTAGGACGGACAGAACCGGTAACCAACGCCGGTTTCGGTGAGAAGGTGGCGGGGTCGGGTCGGGTCGGCTTCCAGCTTCTGGCGCAGATGGCCCATGTAAATGCGCAGGTAGTGACCGCGTTCCACATAAGCCGGTCCCCAAACTTCCCGCAGCAGTTGGCGATGGGTCAGCACCTTGCCGGGTTTGGTGATCAGGGTGGCGAGCAGTCGAAATTCGATGGGCGTGACGTGGATCGGCTGACCGTCGCGCACCACCTGCCGGCATTCCAGGTCCACGCTCACCTCACCGAAGGTCACGACGGCGGTTCCGCCCGGCTCGCGAGCGTGGCGCCGGCACACGGCCCGCACTCGCGCCAGCAATTCCGCCACCCCGAACGGCTTGATCAGATAATCGTCGGCGCCGGCGTCCAACGCCTCCACCTTATCGTATTCCTCGACCCGGGCCGACAACACCAGCGCGGGCACACTGCTCCAGGCGCGCAAATCACGGATAAAATCCACGCCGTCGCCGTCTGGCAGACCGAGATCGAGAATGATCAAATCCGGCTTGCGGGTGCCGGCTTCCAGCAAACCGCGCCGCAAGGTATCGGCCTCGTGCACCCGACAGCCTTCGCCCTCCAGCGCGGCGCGCACGAAGCGCCGGATAGCCTGCTCGTCTTCGACGATCAAAACGGTCAGAGAGGGTTCAGTGGGGGCGATCATGTCGGTTTTGGATCGGGTTCGTCAGGGTTGCAAGCGACGCCGGTCATTTTGCCGCAAGCGCGCTCCCCTGCTTGGTTTTGTCTCGGGGCCACCCCCCTGTCTTGTAGCGGAGAAGTTGCGGAAATAGAGAGTAACCGTTCGCCCCCCTCGGCCGCTTGCGGGAGAGGCGTTGGGGGTGAGGACTGTTGTTTCAAAGACTTACCCCTCGCCTAACCCTCTCCCCCATGAAGGAGGGAGAGGGAACTGAATAGTTACAAAAAAAACAGGAGAGCGCTTGCTCGGGTGCTCAAATCTCGACCAGTGTACCCAGTTCGACCACGCGATTGGCGGGAATCTGGAAGAAATCGGTAGCGCTCTGGGCGTTGCGCAGCATCCAGATAAAGTAAAGCTCGCGCCACAACATCATCGGCGGCGACATTTTGGGCACCACCACTTCCCGGCTGACGAAGAACGAGGTTTTGTTGAGATCGATTTCGAGACCCTTCTCCCCGCATCCCTCCAGCGCTGCGGGGAGGTTCGGCTGCTCCATGAAACCATAGCGCACGAACACCCGGTAGAAGGTGTGGCCGAGATCGATGACTTCGAGCCGGTCGGCGTCCTCGACGTAGGGCGCTTCGGCGGTTTGGACGGTCACCAGGATGTTGCGGGCGTGCAGCACTTCGTTGTGCTTGATGTTGTGCAGCAGTCCCGAGGGCGCACCTTCGGGCCGGCTGGTCAGATAGACGGCGGTGCTGCTGACCCGCTTCAACGCCGCATTTTCGATGGAGCGAATGAACTGGACCAGGGGCATGGTCAGGTTGCCCATCTCCTGAAACAGCAGCTGCCGACCCCGCCGCCAGGTGGTCAGCGTGGTGAAGGATGCGACGGCGATGACGACGGGGAACCAGCCCCCTTGGAAGAGCTTGATGGCGTTGGCGGAGAAGAAAGCGATGTCGATCAGCAACAAGGCGCCGAGCAGGGGCAGGGCCAACCACGGGCTCCAGCGCCAGGCGAGAATCGCCACGAACGCCACCAGAACGGTGTCGATCATCATCGTTCCGGTCACCGCGATACCGTAGGCCGCCGCCAGGTTGCTGGAGGTCTGGAAGTGCACCACCAGCGCGATGACCGCGATGTAGAGCGTCCAGTTGGTCAGCGGCACGTAGATCTGACCCTGCTCCATGTGGGAGGTGTGAACGATCCGCATCCGGGGCAGGTAGCCGAGTTGCACCGCCTGTCGGGCCACCGAGAAGGCTCCCGAAATCACCGCCTGCGAGGCGATCACCGTCGCCGCCGTGGCCAGCAGCACCATCGGGATCAGCGCCCAGCCGGGCGCCAGCAGATAGAAGGGATTCTGGATGGCTTCGGGATTCTTGAGCAGCAGCGCACCCTGGCCGTAGTAGTTCAGCACCAGCGCCGGCAGCACGAAGCTGAACCAGGCGGCGCGAATCGGGAATTTGCCGAAGTGCCCCATGTCGGTGTACAGCGCCTCGCCGCCGGTCACCGACAGGACAATCGCGCCCAGTGCGAGAAAACTTTCCCAGGGATGGCGGAAGAGAAACTCGATCCCATGGGCCGGATTGAGCGCCGCCAACACCGACGGCGCGTCCAGGATGTTGATCACGCCCAGCACTGCCAGCACGCCGAACCAGACGCACATGATCGGGCCGAAGAAGCGGCCGACCGCGCCGGTGCCGTGTTTTTGGATCGCAAACAGGACGGTCAGGACAATCGCGGCAATCGGCACGATGTAGTCCTTGAGTCCCGGCGCGACTACGTTCAGCCCCTCGACCGCGCTGAGCACCGAAATGGCCGGTGTAATCATGCTGTCGCCGTAGAACAACGCGGCAGCGAAGATGCCGAGCATGGTCACAAACCAGGTGGCGCGCGAGTTTTTGGTCAACTCCGTCACACGGGCGAGCAGAGCCAAACTGCCGCCTTCGCCGTGATTGTCGGCGCGCATGATGATGGCGACGTATTTCAACGTCACCAGCGCCATAATGGTCCAGAAGATCAGCGACAGCACGCCGAGAATGCTGGCTGGCTCCACGCTCATGGGGTGGTGTCCGGCGAAGGTTTCCTTGAGGGCGTAAAGGGGGCTGGTGCCGATGTCGCCGAAGACGACCCCGATGGCGCCGACGATCAGCGCCGACGAACCGGTTTTCTGTCCGTGGGTAGACATTTTTTATCCTCTTGATTTATTGTATTTTTCTGCCATGGCGCAGGTCTTGATCGCCGGCGTCAGGCGCGTTGGCTGGCGGTGGGCACCGCCTGAAATTCCCGCAGGTATTGCTCCAGGCTGCCGGTCGTTCCGCAAACG
>JBAQIQ010000135.1:0-17391 GCA_049288935.1 Candidatus Competibacteraceae bacterium | reverse complement strand
CGTCATTGCTCTCAATGTATCCGGCTTTCCTTTAACGCTATCATAGGTTAATATCATGCTCATAATCTCAAGAATTTATTTGTTGGATTATATCATGGATTTTAGTTTCTGATAATGTCTATTTTATGTTGAGTACATTTGCCCGGTCTGCACTGCTAAACCCACAACGCTCTGGCCAGAATTTAATCAGCCTTCAGATTCTTCCCCTGGCGCTTTCCCACCAGGAGGAGAAGTCAACACCCCTCTTTCCAATCAGGCAGGTCGCTGGCTCAGCAAATATTCCTGCGCATCGACCGCCGCAATCGCAGTCATATTGATGATCCGCCGCGCACTCGCTGAGCGGGTCAGAATATGCGCCGGTTTGGCCAAACCAAGAGTGATCGGTCCTACCGAGACGCTATTGGTGATTTCCTTGAGCAGGTTGTGCGAAATGTTGGCGGCGTCGGCATTGGGCATGATCAACAGATTGGCGGCGCCCTTCAGCGGCGAATCCAGGAACACCCGACTGCGCAATGCCTCGGACAGGGCAGCGTCACCACGCATTTCACCGTCCACTTCCAGGTCCGGGGCACGCTGACGAATGAGTTGTAACGCCTCGGCCATCTTGCGCGCCTGTGGCGATTTGTGCGAGCCGAAGCTGGAGTGGGACAGCAAGGCGATCTTTGGCGGCACAAAGCGGCTGACTTCCTCCGCCGCCAGTAAAGTGATATCGGCAATCTCCTCGGCGGTGGGGTCGGCATTGATATCGGTGTCGCAAAAGAACAAGGGGCCATGCGAGCTGATCAGCATGTTCATCGCCGCCGGAGTTCTGACCCCTTCCCGCAACCCAACGATATCCAGCACATATTCCACATGATCAGGATAGCCGCCAATCAACCCGCAGAGCAGGGCGTCACCGTAGCCCAGGCGCAGCAGCAGCGCCCCAATGACCGTGGCGCGGGTGTTGACCCGAACGCGGGCCTTGTTGGGATCAACGCCGTAGCGTCCCCGCAACCGATGGTATTCCTGCCAGCATTCTTCGTAGTGAGGATTGTTCTGGGGGTCGATCACCTCAAAATCCTGCTCGGGACGGATGCGCAAGCCCAATTCGGCGATGCGTTGTTCAATCCGCCAGCGCCGACCAATGAGGATGGGCTTGGCCAAGCCTTCATCGATGACGCCCTGCACCGCCCAGAGCACCCGCTCTTCTTCAGCCTGGGCGTAAATGACCCGCTGGGGATCAGCCTTGGCGCGGTTCAACACCGGACGCATGATCAGGCCGGAACGGTAGACGCGCTGGCTCAGTTGCGCACGATAAGCGGCAAAGTCCTGAATCGGACGGGTCGCGACGCCGCTCTCCATCGCCGCCTTGGCGACGGCCAGCGGCAGCGTCAGCAACAAACGCGGCTCGAACGGTTTGGGAATCAGGTATTCCGGCCCGAAGCTGATCGGCTGGTCGCTGTAAGCCGCCGTTTCTTCCTGGGAATGCGGCTCACAGGCGAGTTCGGCCAGGGCGCGGACGCAGGCCAGTTGCATCTCCTGATTGATCGTAGTGGCGCCCACATCCAGCGCACCCCGGAAGATATAGGGAAAGCAGAGGACGTTGTTGACCTGGTTGGGATAGTCCGAGCGACCCGTAGCGATAATGGCGTCGGGCCGCGCCGCCCTGGCTTCTTCCGGCATGATTTCCGGGATCGGGTTAGCCAGCGCCAAAATCAGCGGTCGATCGGCCATGGTTTTGACCATGTCCCCGGTCAGCACCCCCGCCTTGGACAGCCCCAGGAAGATGTCAGCACCCACAATTGCATCGGCGAGGGTGCGCGCTGGAGTATCCGCAGCATAGGCGGCTTTCTCCGGGTCCAGCGGTCCCCGACCTGAATAGATCACGCCCCGGCTATCGCAAACGATGACATTTTTGCGATTCAGTCCCAGCCCGACCAGTAAATCGAGACAGGCAATGCCTGCTGCGCCCGCGCCGGAGGTGACGACTTTTACCCGATTCATTTCCTTACCGATCAACAATAAAGCGTTCAACACGGCGGCAGCGGTAATAATGGCGGTGCCGTGCTGATCATCGTGGAAGACCGGAATTTTCATCCGCTCGCGTAACTGGCGCTCGACCTGGAAGCATTCTGGAGCCTTGATGTCTTCCAGGTTGATGCCGCCAAAGCTCGGTTCCAGACTGGCGATGATCTCGATCAGTTTGTCAGGGTCGCGCTCGCTGATTTCAATGTCGAAAACATCGATGCCAGCAAATTTCTTGAACAACACGCCCTTGCCTTCCATGACCGGCTTGGCTGCGAGCGGGCCGATATCGCCCAGCCCGAGTACCGCAGTGCCGTTAGTAATGACCGCCACCAGATTGCCGCGAGCAGTGACGGTGGACACTTCGCGGGGATCCTCCACAATGACTTCACAGGCGGCGGCGACGCCCGGCGAATAAGCCAGCGCCAGATCGAACTGGTTGGCCAGTGGCTTGGTCGGGGTCACTTCGATCTTGCCATAGGGGGCCATGCGATGGTAGCGCAGGGCGCGTTCGTTGAAATCGTCAGCCATTCAAGTAATTCCTGGTGCGGTGATGGCGGGGAATGCCGCCGATGGGGTTTGGCGCCGAAATATTTTCGCCGTTAAATTACGTTAAATATTATTTATTTTACATTAATT
Source organism: Candidatus Competibacteraceae bacterium (assembly GCA_049288935.1). Taxonomy (GTDB): domain Bacteria; phylum Pseudomonadota; class Gammaproteobacteria; order Competibacterales; family Competibacteraceae; genus UBA2383. The sequence goes on along the minus strand of JBAQIQ010000135.1, from coordinate 14,748 downwards.
TTGATTTATGGTAGGTAAACTCCAATTTTTTAAGACAAATTACCATGATTACCGCAGCTCAGTTGAAAGCGGCGCGGGCGTTATTGGGTATTGACCAACGCGCCCTCGCAGAAGCTGCTGATTTATCTCTACCGACCATCCAGCGCATGGAAAGCAGCGATGGCCCCATCCGTGGCAATATCGATTCTCTGGTCAAGCTCATTGCGGCGCTGGAAACCGCTGGTGTCGAGTTGATCGGTGAAGGCGCGGTCAGCGAAGGCGGCGGACGCGGAGTTCGGTTAAAGAACTGAATCGTCGTTCTGCTTATTGTTAAATCCACCGAATCTCACCACCATGCCGTTGCCGTTATTCTTGATTTTATCCATGGCCCTACTCGTTGTCGGCGTCTACGCGATAGCCACCGCACGTCAACCGAATGGTAGCCGCCGGGTCTACCGCCTTGCTCTGGCGATTAGCGCTATTGCGTTGATCCTGGCATTGACGCATTTGTTGACAGCTCCAGCACCCGCAACGCTCACCCTACCCCTCGGTCTGCCCTGGCTGGGCGCGCATTTCCGCCTGGACGCGCTGTCCGCCTTTTTCCTGCTCGTAGTCAACCTGGGCGGGGCCGTCGCCAGCCTGTTCGCCCTCGGCTACGGCCAGCATGAGCGCGCGCCGGAACGGGTGTTGCCGTTCTACCCGGCATTTCTGGCGGGTATGAACCTGGTCTTGCTGGCTGACGACGCCTTCACGTTCCTGTTCGCCTGGGAATTTATGTCACTTACCTCATGGGGGCTGGTGATGGCGCATCACCAGGAATCGGCGAATGCCCGCGCCGGTTACCTGTATCTGGTCATGGCCTGCTTCGGCACTTTGGCTTTGCTATTGGCCTTCGGCGTGATGGCCGGTCCGAATGGCGGTTACGACTTTGCGGCGATCCGCACCCGCGAGATGACGGCGGGATGGGCAGCGGTCGCGCTATTTCTGGTGTTGCTGGGCGCTGGTTCCAAAGCCGGGTTGGTTCCTTTGCATGTCTGGTTGCCGCTGGCTCATCCCGCTGCGCCCAGCCATGTTTCCGCGCTGATGAGCGGGGTCATGACCAAGGTCGCAGTTTATGGCTTCATCCGCATCGTATTTGATCTGCTTGGTGAGCCGCTGGCGTGGTGGTGGGGTGGCCTGGTGTTGGCGCTGGGCGGCATCACCGCCGTGCTGGGAGTGCTGTACGCCCTGATGCAACATGATTTGAAACGGCTACTGGCCTATCACACGGTCGAAAATATCGGCATTATCTTCATTGGCTTGGGACTGGCGCTGGCTTTTCAGGCCAATCACATGTACGCCAGCGCGGCGCTGGCGCTGACCGCCGCCCTGTTTCATATTCTCAATCACTCACTGTTCAAAAGTCTGCTGTTTTTGGGAACCGGCGCCGTACTGACCGCCACCGGTGAGCGTGATATGGAACGACTGGGCGGGTTGATTCATCCGATGCCATGGACCGCGCTCGCCTTCCTGATCGGCGCGGCGGCGATTTCCGCGCTACCGCCACTGAATGGCTTTGCCTCGGAATGGCTGACTTTCCAGGCTATTCTGCTGACCCCGGAATTGCCGCAATGGCTGCTCAAATTCCTCGCGCCAGCCGTTGGCGCGCTGTTGGCTTTGTCCGCCGCCCTCGCCGCCGCCTGTTTCGTCAAAGCCTTCGGTATCACCTTCCTGGGTCGCCCGCGTTCGCCTGCCGCCGCTCAAGCGCAGGAAACCGACCGCTATTCGCTGGCGGCGATGTTCACGTTGGCGGCGCTCTGTCTGATGGCGGGAATCCTGCCGGGTCTGGTGGTCGATGGACTGGCGCCGGTAGTGGGCCTGATCAATGGCGGGGCGCAGTTGGTCGCCCAACACTCGCAACCCTGGTTGACTCTGGCCCCGGTCGTCGATGCGAAGAGCGCCTATAACGGCTGGCTAGTCTTGTTGTTCATGGCGCTGTCGGGAACCGCCGCCGCCTTGCTAATTCATCGGTTCGCATCGAACGCGGTGCGGCGCGGCCCGGCCTGGGATTGCGGTTTTCCCGACGCCAGCCCGGCAACCCAGTACACCGCCGGCAGCTTTGCCCAACCCATTCGCCGGGTCTTCGGCAGCGTAGTGTTCCAGGCCCGCGAACGGGTGACGATGCCGCCGCCCGGCGATGGGCGGCCGGCGAAGCTGGAAGTGCAGTTGCGCGATCCGGTCTGGGACTATGGCTATGCCCCAATCACTACTGCGGTTATCGCGGCGTCAACCCGCGCCAATCACCTGCAATATCTGACCATTCGTCGTTATCTGAGCCTGGTGTTTGGCGCACTGGTGTTTTTACTGCTGGGGATGGCGCTATGGCGTTGATCATGGATTATCTGGTGCAGGGGGCGCAAATGCTCTTGGTCTTGTTGCTGGCCCCATTGCTGACTGGCTGGGTGCGCACGCTCAAGGCGCAGATGCTGCGCCGACGCGGGCCGTCCCTGCTGCAACCCTACCGTGACCTGTTCAAGCTGTTGCGCAAAGAGGTGGTGTTAGCTGACTCGGCGTCCTGGCTGTTTCGTATCGCGCCCTACCTGATTTTCGCGGCCATCTGGGTAGCGGCTTCGCTGGTGCCAACCTTCGCCGGCGGTCTGATGTTCAGTTGGACCGCTGATTTAATCGCCATCGTCGCCCTGCTGGGCACCGCCCGCTTTTTCCTGGCGCTGGCCGGACTGGATGTCGGGACGAGCTTTGGCGGCATCGGCTCCAGCCGCGAGATGATGATCGCCTCGCTGGCCGAACCGGCCATGCTGATGATGGTGTTCACCTTATCGCTACTGGCCGGAGCCACGGAACTGACCACTGTCGCCCACTTCATGCTCACCGCTGATGTCGGTCTGCGCGTGTCGCTGGCGCTGGCGTTGCTGGCGTTGCTCATGGTGGCGATTGCGGAAAATGCCCGCATTCCAGTAGATAACCCGGCGACCCATCTGGAGTTGACCATGGTTCACGAAGCGATGGTGCTGGAATATTCCGGTCGCCATCTGGCGCTGATCGAACTGGCTGCTTCGCTCAAGCTGTTGCTGTATGTGTCGCTGATCGGCTGTATTTTCGCGCCCTGGGGCATGGCAACCGCCGACACGGGCTTGACAGTGTACGGCATTGGCGTCGCTGCCTATCTCGGCAAGTTAGCGCTCGGTGGATTGCTATTAGCGCTGTTTGAAACCAGCATCGCCAAAATGCGGGTGTTTCGCGTCGACCAATTCCTGGGCGTGGCGTTGATGCTGGGACTGCTGGGCGCTTTGTTGCTGTTCGTATCGCGGAGTCTGTAAATGCACGGTCTGGAATTCGATATTGCCCACTTTCTGGCCGGCGGCATGGTCGTGATCAGCCTGCTGTTGCTGTATCAGGATCGGCTGTATGCGCTGATCCATGTGTTCGCCTTGCACTCGCTGGTGCTGGCGCTGGCGGTCGGCTGGCAGGCCTATATTCAGGAAGCCCATCATCTTTACGTCACCGCTGGCATCGCGCTGGTGTTCAAGGCGATTTTTATTCCCGCCGCGCTGCATCGCATCATCCGGCAACTGGGCATCCACCGGGCGCTGGATGTGGTGGGCGGCGTCGGGCGCGATCTGTTGGCCGGCGCGGCGCTGGTCGCGTTGGCCATTCTGGTGATGCTGCCGGTGACGGTGGGCGCCGATGCAGTGGCGCGGGAAGATTTGGCGTTTTCCCTGGCAGTGGTGCTGCTGGGTCTGTTGCTGATGATCAATCGTCAGAACGCAGTGAGTCTGGTGGTCGGGTTCATGTCGCTGGAGAATGGACTGGTGCTGGCTGCCGCTGGAGCGCGGGGGATGCCGCTGGCGGTCGAGATCAGCGTGGCGTTTTCGGTGCTGATCGCGCTGATCGTGATCGGCATTTTCCTGTTCCGCATCCGGGAACGGTTCGACAGTGTAGATATGCAGGCGATGGATGCGTTTCGCGGGGAGCGGCGGCGATGAGTGCATTAGGCTCGACGGCGATGACGGCGTTGCTGGTGGTTCCCGCCGGCGCGGCGCTGCTGTTGGTCGGATTGTCCAACTACCGGCTCGGCGCACGGCTGAACGTGGGCGCGGCGCTGATCAGCCTGCTGGCGTCGATCACTCTCTGCTGGATGCGGCCAGACGCCAATGTGTATCTGCGGGTGGATGATTTCAACATCTATCTGATTGTTTTAAACAACCTGGTGAGCTTCACGACCAGCGCGTTCAGCGCCGGCTACATCGCCCACGAATTGGAAACCGGGCGGCTCACACTGAAATATTTGCGTTTCTATCACGCCATGTACCAGGCCCTGGTGTTCGCCATGAACCTGGCGTTTCTCGCGAACAACATCGGGCTGTTGTGGGTAGCGATTGAATTGGCGACGCTGGTCACGGTGCTGATGGTCGGTATCTACCGAACTCGCGCCGCGCTGGAAGCGGCCTGGAAGTATTTCATCCTCGGCAGTCTGGGTATCGCTCTGGCGCTGTTTGGGACGATCCTGGTGTATCTGGCGGCACAGCCGATCATCGGCGAGGGCTTGCCGGCGATGGCCTGGGATCAGTTGCTGATTCACGCCCATGCCTTTGATCCGGCCCTGCTGAATCTGGCGTTCATCTTCCTGCTGCTCGGTTATGGGACCAAAGCCGGGCTGGTTCCGCTACACGCCTGGTTGCCGGACGCCCATGCCGAAGGCCCAACACCCATTTCAGCGGTGCTATCGGGCCTGTTGCTCAATGTGGCGCTCTACGCGGTGCTGCGCTTCAAGATGCTGATGAACGCCAATCCGAACGCTTTGGCGCCGGGGCCATTGATGGTCGGTATGGGATTATTGTCACTGCTGTTCGCCGGATTTATGTTCTATCGGCGCGGCGACATCAAACGCCTGTTTGCCTACTCGTCGATTGAGCACATGGGTATTATCACCTTTGCCTTTGGCATGGGCGGGCCGCTGGCCAACTTTGCCGGATTGCTGCACATGACGATGCACAGCCTGACCAAATCAGCGATTTTCTTCGCGGTCGGCCATATCTCGCAGGTCAAAGGCAGCCAGCGAATTTCCACCATTCGCGGCCTGACCGCAACGCATCCCCTCCTCGGTTGGGGACTGGTGGCCGGAGTCATCGCCATTGCCGGGATGCCGCCGTTCGGAGTGTTCATGAGTGAATTCCTGGTGGTCAGTTCTACCTTTGCCCGCGAACCGTGGCTGGCGTTGCTGCTGGTCATCGGGTTACTGCTGGGATTTGGCGCGTTGCTCTGGCGGTTGCACGGCCTGGCGTTCGGTGAATCGCATGGTGCGGATGCGCCGGGGCCATCACCGGTCAGCACCTTGCCAATGATCGTGCATCTGGCCCTGGTGTTGATCGCCGGATTTTGGTTGCCGGGTCCGCTGGTCGTCTGGTTCCAGCACGTCGCCGTATTGTTGGGTTGAGGGGCAAAAATGAATGCGATGCCTTCATTGCAAGCGGTCCTCCAAACGGGCCAACCCGTCGCTCAACATCGTCCTTGGCCACGAGTGGTAGTCACGCCCGAACTGTGGAAAATCCTGAGTGAAGGCTTGGCCCGTGGCTCCTGGACATTATCGGGATTATGGGGTGAGCAGGGGATGGTGCATCTGGCGGTGTGGGAAACGGCAGGGGGATTTTGCATCGCCAGCCTGCCCTGCCCGGATGGAACATTCCCATCGGTCGGTCGGCTGCACCCGCCCGCGCAACGGTTGGAACGCGCCATCGCCGACTTAGTGGGTTTACGACCGATGGACGCTCCAGATCATCGTCCGTGGCTGGATCATGGGCGCTGGCCGGTGCGTCATCCGCTGGGATCGGCCACCGCGCCGACTTCACCCATGCCGCCCTATCGGTTCCTGCCGGCGGAAGGTGAAAGCCTGCACCAGATTCCAGTGGGGCCGGTTCACGCGGGCATCATTGAACCCGGTCATTTCCGCTTTACCGCTAATGGAGAGGCGGTCGTTCGATTGGAGGAACGGTTGGGCTACGTCCATAAGGGCATTGAAAGCTTGTTACAGGGCGCCTCTCTGGAACAGGCGGCGCGACTGATCGGTCGAGTGTCCGGCGATAGCACCGTTGCTTACGCCTTAGCGTTCGCCCGTGCGGTGGAGGCGGCGACAGAAACCGAGATTCCTGCTCGCGCTCACGGGTTGCGGGCGTTGATGGCAGAGCTGGAGCGGCTGGCCAATCACTGTGGTGACATCGGCGCCGTTTGCAACGATGCGGCTTTTGCCCTGATGCAGGCCCATTGTGCAGTATTGCGTGAGTCTATTTTACGCGCCAGCGCCGACTGTTTCGGGCATCGCCTGATGATGGATCGCATTGCGCCGGGCGGGGTAGCGGTAGACTGGCCGGCAACGGGCGTCAAGACCTTGCGCACCTTGGTCACCGAGATTCGCCGCCATTTTCCGCCGCTGGTCGAGTTGTATGACAATACGGCCTCACTGCAACAACGCACTGTGGACACCGGCTTTGTCCGCACTGCTCTGATCCAGCAATTTGCCTGCGGCGGATTTGTCGGGCGGGCGGGTGGGCGCGCCTTTGACGCCCGTCGCCAACCCGGCTATCCGCCTTACGATACGCTGGAATTTGAGACCCCGGTATTAACCGAGAGCGATGTTAACGCCCGCGTCTGGATACGGATTCGTGAAGTTGAGCAAAGCTTGGCGCTCATTGAGCAGATTTTAGAGCAGTTGCCGCCCGGCCCGGCCTCCGTTCCGGTCTATCTTTCCGGCCAAATCTGTGAAGGGGTAGCGCTGGTTGAGGGCTTTCGCGGCGATATTCTGGTCTGGTTGCGGTTAAATGAGGATGGCGTGATATCGCGTTGTCATCCCCGCGATCCGTCCTGGTTCCAGTGGCCCGCGCTGGAAGCAGCAATTGAAAATAACATCGTGGCGGATTTCCCGCTGTGTAATAAATCGTTCAACGGCTCGTATTCGGGCCATGATCTGTAGGCGCTGCCGCCATGCGTAAACTGCTGTTTCAGAATCTATGGCGGTCGCCGCTGACCATGCCGGCGCCGGCGCCTTCCACCGCGGCGCTGGCCGAGTTAGGCGCGAAAGTCGATCAGGTCGCCCGGCAACGATTGGGGCGCAGCCTGGCGATTCGTCAAGTTGACGCCGGTTCCTGCAACGGGTGCGAACTGGAAATTCATGCGCTGAATAATGCCTTTTACGATCTGGAACGCTTCGGTTTTCACTTCGTCGCCTCGCCGCGTCATGCCGACGTTCTACTGGTCACCGGGCCCGTCACCGTCAATATGCGCGAGGCGCTGGAACGGACTTATGCGGCAACGCCTGATCCGAAATGGGTGGTCGCGGTGGGGGATTGCGGGCGGAATGGCGGCGTCTTTGCCGGGAGCTATGCTTGCGTGGGCGGGGTCGCCGAGGTGATTCCGGTCGATCTGCACATTGCCGGCTGCCCGCCCACTCCGCAGCAATTACTGGAAGGTCTATTGGCGCTGTTGCAGGTTCAGTAAGGATCGACAGCGTGTTGGAGGAAGCTCCATGAGGCCCGACCGGGAACACGCATTTTACCTGCCGTTCGCCACGGCCCTGCGCGACGGCTATGATCTGCCGGTTTGCTCACCGCACTGACGGGTGGTTCCCGCTATAGCGTGTCCGGGCCGACCGCTGCTTTTATCGTCATCCTTGTTGCTGTCCGCCAGCTTGCCGCAGGCGTTGCTGCGAGTACGACGCAATTTGGGTGAAACGGCAGACGGGCGACCGATGCTGACTGATACGATTACTTAAACAGGAATAGGCGCCCATGTTGATGCTACCGGACGACTTTCAGCCCGCAATCCTGCCATCGGCTGATGTGGATGAACAATCGGCCTGGTGGTTTGTTTTTTTCAACGGTCAACTGCTGGTTCGGACTGCCGATCAGGGATTGGAACTGCCACTAGCCTCGATTTGGCCGTTTGCTAAATGCCCAACCGTGCGGCGACTCTACTTGGGAAGATTGCGAAATCGGCCCTGTTACACCGTAGAAGCTGCGACTGCCGCTCCGCCACCGGGTTGGACCTTCGAGAATCTGCGTGCGTTATGGACCCGGATGGATGAGGCGTGGCTGGGTGTGGCCGGGCAGGCGCTGCAACTGATCGAATGGGATCGTAACCACCAATTTTGCGGGCAGTGTGGCGCGCCGACACAGCAACGCACCGACGAACGGGGACGGCGGTGCCCGGATTGTGCATTGATCGCCTATCCGCGTTTATCGCCCGTGGTGATGGTGCGGGTGGTTGATGAGGGCCGAATCCTGTTGGCGCGGGCGCCACGGTTTGCGCCTGGAGTGTATAGTGTGCTGGCCGGGTTCGTCGAGGCAGGCGAAACGCTCGAACAGGCGATTCACCGGGAGGTGGCGGAGGAAGTGGGTGTTGTAGTGCAAAACCTGCGCTATTTCGCCAGCCAGTCCTGGCCGTTTCCCCATTCGCTGATGATCGCTTTCACTGCGGATTATGCGGGAGGCGAGTTACGGGCGGATGGACGGGAAATTCTCGACGCCCACTGGTTTACCCCTGAGGAGATGCCGGGCTTGCCCAGCCCGATGAGCATGGCCTGGCATTTGATTCAGGATTATTTGTATCATCATTGACGCTCCTCGCCCATCCAAAGAAGGGCGTGGATCACCCTGAGAAGACTGGCCTGTGAGGTGTGTCATGTTGAAACAATCGGGCTTATCCGGCGGTTTCATAGCCCAACCGGATGCACAGACCTCGTTAAAAGCGCGTTTCGCTGCTTTATGGACACGCTGTCTACACGGCGACGAGCCGGCGAACGCCCAGGCTGTTTACGCCCGACTGGTTGAACTCTACGGAGAGCCGCATCGCCATTATCATACCCTGGATCATATTCAGCACTGCCTGCACGAATTCGATCAGGCCGTGGCGCTCATGAAGGATCCTGACGCAGTTGAGTTAGCGTTGTGGTTCCACGATGCGATCTACCGAGCAGGCGCGAAGGACAATGAGCGCCACAGCGCTGATTTATTTCGGGACTGTTCGCATCCGTATGCCAGCGTCGCTTTCCAGCAACAGGTTGACGATCTGATCATGGCGACTACGCATCGCGGGGCGTCGCACCAACCCGACGAGCAGTTCATCGTGGATATCGATCTTTCCAGTTTCGGTTTGCCCTGGGAGATTTTCATGCGGGATGGCTGGCGCATCCGCGCCGAATTCGCCAATGTAACGGATGACGCCTATTATCCTGAGCATCTACGCTTTCTACGGGGGTTGTCGGATCGACCCTCCTTCTTTTTCACTGACTGCTTTCAGCAACGCTACGAGCATACAGCGCGTGAGAATATTCAGCGGCTGATCGCTGAACTGTCAATGCGCGGTTATGATTGCACCTGACCTATGCCCGTGGGGACCCAAGGGGATGAAACAAAAACCGAGTAGATCGACGCCCGCGCTGAGTGAAGGCGCTACGGTGGGCCAGCAGGATGAGGCCACCTTGTTGTTTGCCGATATTTGTGGCAGCACGGGTTTATTTGAAAGATATGGCGATCTACGTGCCCGACAGATTGAAACTCGGGCGCTTGATTTACTTGCCGCCTGCACGGTTGCCCATCAGGGCACGGTAATCAAAACAATCGGTGATGAGATCATGAGCCGTTTTCCTGGCGCCGAGATGGGCATGAGCGCCGCCTGCGAGATGCAGCAGGGTGTTAAGGACGATCCGGTGCTGGCCGAGTTGGGGATTGCCATCCGCATTGGCTTGCATCATGGGCCAGTGTTGGCTGAAAAAGACGATGTATTTGGTGATGCAGTGAATGTGGCGGCGCGCATGGTCGCTTTGGCCAAGGCTGATCAGATTATCACCACACGAGAAACGATCAACCGTCTGGCGGCAGGCGTTCGGCGAACGACTCGGAGCCTGGGCCGATCGTGGGTGCGCGGCAAACAGAACGAAATGGAAATTGCCGAGGTGATTTGGTACGAATCAGGCAGTCTGACGCAAATGTCTGATGGAGAGACCCAGAAGATTTTGCGCAATCAACTATACGCCCGACTCCTGTTGGACTATCGCAGCCAAAATATCGAGCTGGCGCCTTCCGCTCAGGCGTTTAACATCGGTCGTGGCCCCAAAAACGATCTGGTGGTCGATCGGGAATTAGTCTCACGCAGCCATGCGGCTATCGAATTTCGGCAGGGCAAATTTATTCTCAAGGATAACAGCACTAACGGAACCTATTTGCTATTGGAAAATGGGGCGCGTTTTTTTGTGCGGCGTGAAGAATTTACCCTACATGAAAAGGGAGTGATCTGCCTGGGGCAGGCGGCTTTCGAACAGAACCCGGATATTATTTGCTATGAGTGCAAATACGCCGCCTGAGCATCCGGGTTGTTTTATCGTTATAGCACCTGCTTCAAGAAGGCTTGCGCCCGTGGCTCACTTGGTGCGGTGAAAAACCGGTCCGGCGGGGCGTCTTCCAGCACCTTGCCGGCATCCATGAACAAGACCCGGTGCGCTACTTCGCGGGCAAAGCCCATTTCATGCGTCACCACCGCCATGGTCATCCCTTCGCGAGCCAGTTGCTTCATCACGTCCAGCACCTCGCCAACCATCTCCGGGTCCAGGGCGCTGGTTGGCTCGTCAAACAGCATCACCTTGGGGTCCATGGCCAGGGCGCGGGCAATAGCGACCCGTTGTTGTTGGCCTCCGGATAGCCGGGATGGATATTCATTGGCCTTCTCGGCGATGCCCACTTTAGTCAACAACGCCATGGCCTTGTCCAGAGCTTCAGCGGGCTTGCGCTTACGCACCACGCGCTGCGCCAGGGTCACGTTCTCCAACACGGTTTTGTGTGGAAACAGGTTGAAATGCTGAAACACCATGCCCACCTCGCGGCGCACGGCATTGAGATTGGTCTTGCTGCCGGCGATGTCGATGCCGTCGATCAGCACCTGCCCGTCGTCAAACTCCTCCAACCCGTTCAGACAACGCAGGAAAGTGGATTTACCGGAACCGGAGGGACCAATGATGACCACCACTTCACCTTTAGCGACCTGGGTGGAGACATCATCCACTGCCCGCACGACCTGACCGCGACCTTCGAAAATCTTGATCAGCTTGTTGACTTCAATCACTGCGGGCAAACCTCCGTTCCAACCAAAAAAGCAGTTGTGACAGCACCGAGGTCACCACCAGGTACAGCAGGGCGACCGTGAACCAGATTTCAAAGGTGGCAAAACTGGAAGTGATGATCTCTCGCCCACTCTTAGTCAAATCCGTGATGGCAATGACGGATACCAGCGAAGAGTCTTTGATCAGACTGATAAATTGCCCGGCCAGTGGCGGCAAAACCCGCTTAAAGGCTTGCGGCAATACAATGTGCATCATGGTCTCAGCGGCGCTCATGCCCAACGAGCGAGCGGCTTCGGATTGCCCCTTGGGAATGGACTGAATCCCGGCCCGGATAATCTCGGCGGTGTACGCGCCGACAAAGAGCGAGAGCGCGCCAACACCGGCTACAACCCGATCCAAATGCAGTACGGTGCCAATGAAGAAATAGAAAATAAAGATTTGCACCAGCAACGGGGTACCGCGAATCAGTTCAATGTACAGCACCGACAACCCGCGCAGGGTGGGGTTTTTCGAGATGCGGCACAGACCGGTGACCAGTCCGATGATCAGCCCAAAGAAGCCGGAAACGAAGGAAATCCAGATGGTGACCCACAGTCCCTGGGTAAGTGGCCCAACTCGCCATTTTCTTTCCATAACACCGATCTCATCATCTTCACTGACTTGAGCACCGACGGCGACTTTAAGCGTGGCGGTCTCGACCGTGACAGTGACCGGCAACCCACCCTGTTCCGATTGAATTACCACTTGGCTGGAATCGCCAGCAGAATTGATATTGATCACGACGCCCGCAAATGGCGCAGTTTGCAGTTCTTCATCCTGATAAGCAAAGTACTGCGGAACTCGCTCCCAGCGCCATTCATAATTAACCTGCTTGGTGGCGATCCATAATCCGATGGCCAATCCCAGCAAGATAATGGCCAGCAACCCTTGCCAGGGCCACTGGGCAACTTGTCGTCTAAGGGCCACGGCTTATTGTACGTCTTTCAACCAGTCGGTGCTTTTAAACCACTTCTGGTACAGTTTTTCGTGCGCACCATCTTGCCTAACCTTGACCAGGAACGCATTGATCGCTTTGAGAAATTCCGGATCGCCCTGAGCAATAGCCCAGCCGATCGGTTCGTCGGTAAAAGGTTGATCCAAGAACACTAATTTGCCTTCGCCACGCTGGACGTTAGCCACCAGATTGTAGGGAGCGTCATAGATGAAGGCATCGACCTTGCCATTCACCACTTCCATCACGCCTTCTGCTTCGGTTTCGTAGGAGAAGTATTGGGCTCTGGGGATATGCTTTTTGGCGGCGATTTCGCCCGTCGTGCCTAGCTTGGAGGCAATTTTGTACTGCTTATTATTCAAGTTCTTGTAGGATTTGATTTTATCAGCCAGCGCCTTGCGCAGCAGCACCGTCTGACCGATCAGCATGTACGGTTCGGAGAAATCAACTTTCTGCTTGCGTTCATCGGTGATGGTCATGCCGCTCATGATAATGTCGCATTTGTTGGTGATCAGCGCCGGGATGATGCCGTCCCAGGCGGTACTAATCAAATCCAGCTTGGGCGCGGCCAGATCTTTGGCCATCAGTGCGGCCAGATCGGGATCGAAGCCAACGATTTCACCGCGTTTGTTGGTCATTTCAAACGGCATGTAGGCCGGTTCCAGACAGACCCGCAAGCCGTCTTTTTTAATTTGCTCCAGCCTGCCCGCCCAGGCGGGTGACAAGTTCAGGCTAAACAAAGCCAGTGCAGCCAGCGCAATCAGACGGTTTTTCATGCGGGAATTCTCCTCAACAACAGGTGATTTCGGTTTCAGTGAGCGCCAGATTCCATCTACCCGCCTTTCGGCCCGGGAGGACTCAGAGCGGAGCAATTTTTATGATAGTACAATTTCGCTTTTATGAAGGACAGTTGACAACGATCTTCAGGTTGACTTGCCTTCGTCCAGCAACTCCTTAATGACCATGCTCGCGCCGCAATCGGGACAACGCGGGACCTCCTCGATGGGAATGTAGATGATTTCGGTGTGGCGACACCTCGGACATTCCACCTGTACAGGTTCGGCTTTATCGCGTTGCATGGTTCAATTCCTTAGGAAAACGCCCCTCTCCCGCCGGGAAAGGGGTGGGGAGTGTCAGGCGAGCAGGCCAGTGATGGCCCGCTCGAAACGGTTTAAACCTTCTTCGATCAACTCATCGGGAATGATCAGCGATGGGGCCAGCCGGAGCACATCCGGCCCAGCAACCAGGACTAACAATCCTTCCGCCAACGCCGCCTTGATAAAATCCCGACTGCGACCCTGCCAGGTTTCCACCAACTCGCAGCCCAGCAACAGGCCCATGCCGCGTACTTCCCGAAAGATGCCGAACCGCTGATTGATCCGGCGCAGCCCAGCCATGAAGATTTCATGCTTATGGCGCACCCCGGCTAACAGTTCAGGATCGCTGAATAGCTCCAACGCCGCGCCAGCCACCGCGCAACCCAATGGATTGCCGCCATAGGTCGTGCCGTGCGTGCCGACATTGAGGCTTTGGGCAATCGCCGCAGTAGTGAGCATGGCGCTGATCGGGAAGCCGCCGCCGAGTCCTTTGGCAGTGGTCAGGATATCCGGGGTGACGCCATACGCCATGTAAGCGTAGAGATGGCCGCTGCGCCCGTTGCCGCATTGCACCTCGTCAAAAATCAGCAGCGCTTGATGGCGACTGCATAATTCGCGCAACCCCTGCAAAAACTCTGGCGTGGCGCTGACCACGCCGCTTTCGCCCAGCACTGGCTCGACAATCACCGCGCAAGTGCGGTCAGAGATCGCCGAGGCGAAGGTGGCGAGGTCATTGAACGGAACATGGGTGATGCCTGGCGGCAGCGGCTCGAAACCTTCGGTGTACTTGGGCTGGCCACCGACGGTGACGGTGAACAGGGTGCGGCCATGAAACGACGGAGTGAAGGCGATGATCTCGCGCTTGTCGGGGCCGAAGTGATCGGCGGAATACTTGCGCGCCAGCTTGAGCGCGGCTTCATTGGCTTCCGCGCCGGAGTTGGCGAAAAACACCCGTTCGGCGAAGGTGAGTTCGCACAGCCGGCAGGCGAGCTTGAGCGCGGGTTCGTTGGTCAGCGTGTTACTGACGTGCCAGAGTTTTTGCGCTTGTTCAGTGAGCGCTGCGACCAAGCGCGGATGGGCATGGCCCAGGCCGGTGACGGCAATGCCACCGGCGAAGTCGATGTATTCTCGTCCTTCCTGGTCCCACAGACGGGAACCTTCGCCACGCACCGGGATGATCGCCGCCGGGGCGTAGTTGGGAACCATGAACGTATCGAATAGATCGCGGGTGACAGGAAAGCAGTTCATCGGGAAAATCCTGAATCGGGGTTGAACACGGTGGACTGACGCATAGCATACCGGCTTTTCGGTACTATAGCGGCGCAGATTGCGAAACGCTGCCGGCCTTGAGACGATCCGCAACAGGCCGCCAACAACTCCTTCAGCAACTGCCGAAACGGTTGGTTTAATCCCACTTTCAACATGACACGACGTTGACCTCCTCCCCGCCCTAATGATTTTTAAAAATTTAATCGGGTATACTGAGGAGGCGCTTCACCCCCGCCAAGGAGTCCGATTATGCCGCGACGCCAGTTGGTGTTAAGTGAGACCGAACGGCGAGAATTGGTCCAGCTTCG
>JBAQIQ010000134.1:0-5796 GCA_049288935.1 Candidatus Competibacteraceae bacterium | reverse complement strand
CCCGCGCTGGCTGCATGTGCTGCCCAATGGCGATGTGCTGGTGGCGGAGACCAATGCCCCGCCCAAGCCCGCCGATGCCCAAGGCATCAAGGGTTGGCTGATGAGCCTGTTTATGAAGGCGGCGGGCGCGGGCGTACCCAGCGCCAACCGCCTCACGTTGCTGCGCGACACCGATGGTGACGGGGTGGTGGATTTGCGCTCGGTGCTGCTGGACGGGCTGAACTCGCCGTTCGGCATGGCGCTGGTGAGCAACGATCTGTATGTGGCCAACTCCGACGCGGTGGTGCGATTTACCTATGCCACCGGTGACACGCGCATCACAGCGCCCGGCATCCCGGTGGTGACTTTGCCGGCTGGCGCGATTAACCACCACTGGACCAAGAACCTCATCGTAAGCCCGGACCGCGCCAAGCTTTACGTGACCGTGGGTTCGAACAGCAACGTGGCCGAACGAGGGATGGAGGCGGAGGTGGAGCGAGCCGCCATCTGGGAGGTGGACATCAAGAGCGGCGCACATCGCATCTTTGCGCCCGGCCTGCGCAACCCGAATGGCTTGGCCTGGGAGCCTGTCAGCGGCGCGTTGTGGACGGTAGTGAACGAGCGTGACGAACTCGGCAGCGACCTAGTTCCCGACTACTTGACTTCGGTGCGCGACGGCGGCTTCTACGGCTGGCCCTATAGCTACTACGGCCAACATATCGATGATCGTGTAACGCAGCAGCGGCCCGATCTCGTGGCCACGGCCATTGCACCGGACTACGCGCTGGGGCCACACACTGCCTCGTTGGGCTTGGCATCTTCCGTCGGCGCCACGCTGCCTGAAGCCTTCGCCAACGGCATGTTCATCGGCCAGCATGGCTCGTGGAACCGTCAGCCACACAGCGGCTACAAGGTGATTTTCGTGCCCTTCGAAAACGGGAGGCCGTCCGGCGCGCCCGTTGATGTACTGACCGGGTTCCTTAGCGAGGAAGGCATTGCCTACGGCCGTCCGGTCGGTGTGGCACTCGACCGGCAGGGCGCGTTGCTCGTGGCCGACGATGTGGGCAATGTGGTCTGGCGTGTGACCGCCCGGCGCTGAATCTCAATCCCTGCCATCGCCAAAAAGTCGTATTACAGAGTCTTGCTGTTGGTGATACGGGCTTGCCAAGGACGAGCTCATCGTTGGATGACAACGAGGTTATTCATTGAACCGCAACCTCAACCATCTCGATAAAGGAAAATGATCATGGAAATGTCTGAAAATTTCATAACCCGTCCCAACAACCTGAGTGGCGCCAACAAGTCATTCGTATTTCAGGACTACCCTGCCACGCTTCCGTGCGAGCGACCCGAGAGAGTTCAAGGTGAAAACAACTTCCGAAAGATTTGACGTAGCGATTATTGGGGCGGGCACCGCAGGACTGGCGGCGCTGCGCGAAGTGCAACGCACGACCGAGAACTGGGTACTGATCAACGATGGGCCGTTCGGCACCACCTGCGCACGGGTCGGTTGCATGCCGTCCAAGGCGCTGATCGCGGTCGCCAAGACCTTTCATCAGCGGAACTTCCTGGCTGCCGCCGGGATTGCCGGGACAGAATCGCTGAAAGCGGATCTGCCCGCCGTGCTGCGCCATGTGCGCAAGCTGCGCGACGCCTATGTCGGCGGCGTGCTGAAGATCACCGATGAACTGGGTGAGCGGGTGATCGTGGGCCGGGCGCGGTTCGTCCAGCCCGATACCCTGGAAGTCGGTGACCGGCCGTTGCGCGCCCGGCACATCATCATCGCCACCGGCTCGCGCCCGATTGTTCCCCAACCTTGGCGGACGTTGGGCGAGCGGGTATTGACCAGCGATACCTTGTTCGAGCAGAAGACTCTGCCGGGCCGCATCGCCGTGGTCGGACTGGGCGCGATTGGGGTGGAGATGGCCCAGGCGCTCGCCCGACTCGGGATCGTCGTGACGGGCTTCGATGCGGCTGAACACGTCGCCGGTCTGAGCGACCCGGCGGTTAGCGCGTGCGCCATCGACATTCTGTCCGGGGAATTCCCGTTGCACCTCGGCCAGTCAGCCGAGTTGGCCCCTGAGGAAAAGGGCGCAATCCGCGTCAGCGTTGGCTCGACGAATGTGGTGGTGGATGCCGTGATCGCTTCGCTGGGGCGCCGCCTCAACCTGGACGGGTTGGGACTGGAGGAGATCGGGGTCGCGCTCGACGAACACGGCCTACCACCGTTCGATCCGGGCACGCTGCGCATCGCGGGCGTCGATATCTCGATCGCCGGCGACGTCAACGGGATGCGGCCGCTGCTACACGAGGCCGCTGACGAGGGTTACATCGCCGGCTACAACGCGCTACGCGATACGCCCGAGTGCTTCACCCGGCGGGTTCCTCTGGGCATCGTGTTTTGCGATCCCAACATCGCCATGATCGGGCAACGCTTCAAAGAGTTGGATCAAGATCAAATCGTCGTCAGCGAAGTCGACCTGAAAGGCCAGGGCCGGCTCCGGATGGAGGGCGCTGACCGGGGCCTGATCCGGCTTTACGCCGACATCCGGCGGGGTCGCCTGCTCGGCGTCGAGCTGTGCTGCCCGCACGGCGAACATCTGGCCCATTTACTGGCTCTGGCGATCCAGCAAGGGCTCACGGTGCGGGAGTTGCTGCGCATGCCGTTCTATCACCCGGTAGTGGAAGAAGGTTTGCGTAGTGCGCTGCGTGATGCTGTCAGCAAGCTGTCTGATGACGACTCGACGCCCGACTTGGCCCGTTGCGGCCGGCTGGGGGCTGAAGCACTTGAGTGAGGTCGTGCATTAAAAAGCCACTATGTTAGATAGCGTACAGAACCTCCGGGCCGAAAAGCGTACCGTGACACTAGCAGGTAGTGCATCGCTTTAAGCAGGCGATTGATCCATTAACCCATTAACTCACACGAAGGGCTATCTGATGAACAGCATCGTCTACATCGTTGGCGCAGTCGTCATTATCTTTGCCATTCTGTCGTTTTTAGGGCTGCGTTGAAGCGAACAGATTCTCAATTCATTGTGCAGAAAATCACCGGTGCATTCCAGAAAAGGGAATGCGCCGCGTGGATGTGTCTCCGAGGTCGAATTCAATCAGCTTTCCGTGCGCATGGAGTTGCAGGCCGACTGCTACGCATCGGAGCAGCGTGTACGCTGGTTCAAGCGCGGCATGGACTCAGGCCACCCACAGGACTGCGACACGTTCTCGCCCCGTTCGCTTTGAGGGTCCCCCCAAAAAGGTGGACCAAGGAGAACCAGAATGACCCATCCCTGGCTGAAGAAGAACCCGTTTATGAGCCTCTGGTTGAGCGGGGCGAATACGGTTGCTGGCTCGATGCGCGGCCACGCCGCAGCGCAAGCCAAGCGTCAGGCCGCAACCGCAAGGCGCCAGGCTGCAGCCGCGATGACCCATGCCACCAAGGACATTCTCAATCTTTGGACTGGCGCGCTGGCGCCTTCTGCGGCGGCGAAGAGGAAGAAGAAGCGCCGCTAAGCCTTCCTCAGACCGGCTCGGCTGTTCGCGGCGGTCAATGTTTTTCCACTATATTCGTCAGCGAACAGAAGTGTCATTGTGGCCGACGACGTGGGCCATGGGGTTCAGCACCGGGAGGGTGGCCCCCACCAGAACAGGAACACCTGACTCAGCGCCTACCAGACTATGGAAATGACGACGAAGGAAACCTGGATCCTGATCAAGACCGCGTTCAACGCATGGAGCGATGATCATGTCCAGAGCATGGGCGCAGCGCTGGCGTACTACACCATGTTCTCCATTGCCCCCTTGTTGCTGATCGTGATCGCGATTGCCGGCTTGGCGTTCGGCGAGGAGGCTGCCCGCGGCGAAATTGCCGGTCAATTTCAGACCCTGATCGGGGCGCAGGGGGCATTGGCCATGCAGACGCTGGTGGAGAGCGTGAACCAGCCGACCAAAGGCTTCACCGCAACCCTGATCGGCGGGGGGCTTTTGCTGATTGGGGCCACGACCGTGTTCGGTGAACTACAGAGCTCGCTGGATCGCATCTGGCGGGTCCCCGGTCGTGACCGAAGCAGTGGCCTGTGGGACTTGATTCGCTCGCGCCTGCTGTCGTTCGGCATGATCCTGGGCATTGGCTTTGTCCTTATGGTGTCGCTGGTCTTGAGCGCCGGGCTTGCGGCCCTCGAAAAATGGTGGTCGCCACGGTTTGAAGGCTTGGAGGTCATGGCCAATGTCGTCAACTTGCTTTTCAGTTTCGTCCTCACCACCGGCCTGTTTGCCCTGATTTACAAAATCATGCCGCGCGTGCGCATTCACTGGAGCGAAGTCTGGATGGGAGCCGCCCTCACGTCCATCCTGTTCACTATCGGCAAATTTTTGATCGGCCTGTATATCGGCAGAAGCGGGGTGATGAGCGGTTTTGGCGCGGCCGGTTCGCTCGTGGCTCTGCTGGTTTGGGTTTATTACTCCGCCCAGATCTTTCTGATGGGAGCTGAATTTACCTGGGCCTACTCGCATATCTTCGGCTCACGTCGGCGCCAGCCCGCACCGCACGACCTGATCAAAGCGTTGGATGAAAGTGGCGCCGATGCGCTTCAGTCGAGCAGCGAAATCGCCAAAACTGCACAGAGCAAAAGCAGTCTCACGAGCAACACTGGGGAACCCTCAACAGAGTCCTTACGATGAAAAATTTTCGGTCGATGCGCGTGTAAAGATGGAAACTTTTATCTGGCAAGAGCTGACCGCAGGGCTTCCGGACATGCGAGAACTCGCACGAGTCACGATCCGGCTGCTGGCAGCCATGTTGCTTGGCGCGATAGTAGGCCTGGAACGGGAATCCAAAGACAAACCCGCCGGGCTGAAAACCCACATGCTGGTTGCTCTCGGTTCGGCTCTTTTCGTGGTCGTTCCGCTGGAACTCGGGATGCCGTTAGCGGAAGTCGCTAGAATCGCTCAAGGTGTGGCCACGGGTGTCGGCTTTATCGGGGCCGGGGCGATCCTCAAGCTGAGTGAGGAACGTAAAATACAGGGACTTACGACGGCCGCAACGATCTGGATGACCGCGGCAGTGGGCATGACGGTGGGATTAGGCGGTCTCGGAATCGGCGCGTTAAGCGTGGCGCTGACCGGGGTCATCCTGGCCATTATCGGCCCGATTGAGAAGCGTCTCGATTTAGTCAACGAGAAGCGGAAGCAGAATGCGCAGAAAGGAAATTAACAAGATTAACGCCCCTACGAGAGAATAGGCCGTAGGGGGATCTAACGGATGATAATTTTCCATTACCCCCTCAATCAGCCGATGGAACTCAAACCGCCGGTCTTCATAATCCGTAGGCTTTCTTGCTGTTCTTCATGGACAGGGTTCAGCCTGCCAATCTGGCTGAAGGTTGGTATCACTACTTTTTAGATCAATGGGTTGGAGAGATGTCTCAGTCCGGCCTAACGGGCTCCACAAGAACCCTCGAAGAACCCTATTGCTTTCATGCGAGCCGCTGCCAGCAAAAATTCACATGCTTGTGCTTACAACCCCAATCAGAATCTTGCGGGCGGCGGAGCCGGTATTATCCGTCTGGCTGAGGACACCTAGCTGTAGTGGACTGCAATCGAAAACAGCCGGGACTGCAATCGGCGCCATTTTGGGACCAGATTAAGTGACACTATCGGCACCTTCAGGACCACATTATCTGCCACTGAGACTGCAATCAGCGGGGCGGGACTGAAATCATTTCGACTAGGACCACATTATTTGCCACTGAAAAGACCCTGCTTCCAGTTGCAAATTTCACCGTCCTCTATGGGTATACCCCAGCGAAGCGGCCGAGGTGAGAC
>JBAQIQ010000133.1:0-16289 GCA_049288935.1 Candidatus Competibacteraceae bacterium | reverse complement strand
CCGCCTCCCCGTCCGGCTGATCTGCCGCCGGCGGAAATTACCCGCGATGGTAATCAGGCGGTGGTGGCGCTCTTGGACAGCGCCGATAAATATGTCAAAGGTGGGCAACTGGACAAGGCGGGCGCGGCCCTGGAACGGGCGCTGCGGATCGAACCGCGCAACGCCGGCATCTGGCACGATCTGGCGCAAATCCGCCTGCACCAAGGCCAGTATCAACAAGCGGAATCGCTGGCCAGCAAGTCTAACAATCTGGCCAGCGGCAATCGGGCTTTGCAGTCCCGCAACTGGAAACTGATCTCGGTCGCCCGTAAAGCCGGTGGTAATACTGCCGGCGCTGAAGAAGCAGAGGCGCAAGCCTCGTTGCTGTCGCGCTGACGCCGGACGGAACGCCGTTATGGATGTTGTTGATTTGCTGGGACCCCGAGGCCCGTTAGCGAAGCAACCGGGCTTTGCGCCGCGCCTTCAGCAGCAGCAAATGGCGGCGGCGATTGACGCTATTCTCCAGGAAGGCGGAACGCTGATCGTTGAGGCAGGCACCGGCACCGGTAAAACCTATGCCTATCTGATTCCTGCACTACGGTCTGGAGCGCGGGTCATCATTTCCACTGGCACTCGTCATTTGCAGGATCAGCTTTATCATCGTGATTTGCCGGTGGTGCGCCAGGCGCTGAAAAGCCCGGTGAGCATTGCCTTGTTGAAAGGGCGTAGTAATTATCTTTGTCTATACCGCTTGCGACTGACTGCAATGGACGGGCGTTTGCCCTCCCTGGAGCAGGTGGCCGAACTGCAGCGTATCCTGGCCTGGGCCAAACGCACCCACCACGGCGATATCGCCGAAGTCGGCGATGTGCCGGAAAACTCGTCGATCTGGCCCCACGTTACGTCCACTGTCGATAACTGTTTGGGCGCAGAGTGCCCGGATTTCGCGGACTGTTTTTTCGCCAAGGCGCGCCGCGCCGCCCAGGAAGCCCAACTGCTGGTGATCAACCATCATCTGTTTTTCGCGGATATGGCGATTCGGGAAACCGGTTTTGCCGAGCTGTTGCCCGGCGCTGAGGCTGTCATCCTTGATGAGGCGCATCAATTACCGGAAATTGCCGCTTTCTTTTTCGGGAAGTCGCTGAGCCACTGGCAATTGTTGGAGCTGGTGCGGGATACGATGGTAGAGCAGATGCTGGATGCGCCGGATTTCCCCGATTTGCGGGATCGGGCGGCAGCGCTGGACACGGCGGCGGCGATCATGCGCGAGGTGCTGGGGCCGACGGAGCGCCGCGCCCAGTGGCGGGAGGTGGCGGAGCAACCGCCGGTGTTGAATGCGGTGGCGAACCTGGCGACGACGCTGGACGCCTTGCAGCAGGCTTTGCAGGAGGCAGCGCAGCGTGGCAAGGGCCTGGAGAGTTGCTGCCGGCGCTGCGAAGATTTTGTACAGCGCTGGAATCTGCTGGCGGGAACAGCGGGCGTTTCGGAACAGGTGCTCTGGTTCGAGACCCGGGGGCGCGGCTTCATCCTCACGGCAACCCCGCTGGATATTGCGACAACCTTTCAGGGGCGAATGACCGCGCAGCCGGGCGCGTGGATTTTTACTTCAGCCACGCTGGCGGTGGGGTCGAGTTTCGAACATTTTGCGGCGCGATTGGGGTTGACGGATTACGCCGCGTTACGGCTGGACAGTCCTTTCGATTTCGTCCGCAATGCGTTGCTCTATCATCCACCGGAATTACCCGATCCCAGTGTGCCGCATTACACAACGGCGTTGTTGGCAGCGATCCTGCCCGTACTGGAGGCCAGTGGGGGACGGGCGTTTTTATTGTTCACCAGTTACCGGGCGCTGCGTGAAG
Source organism: Candidatus Competibacteraceae bacterium (assembly GCA_049288935.1). GTDB lineage: Bacteria > Pseudomonadota > Gammaproteobacteria > Competibacterales > Competibacteraceae > UBA2383. Next base: position 14,451 of record JBAQIQ010000133.1, on the reverse strand, counting down.
CTGAAGCCTGGCTGGCGGGACGTCTGCCTTATCCGTTGTTGGCGCAGGGCGCATTGCCGAAAGCGGCGTTGCTCAAACGATTTCGGGAATTGGGCAATGCGGTGTTGCTGGGCACCGCCAGCTTCTGGGAAGGGGTGGATGTGCGCGGCGAGGCGCTGTCCTGCGTCATGATTGATCGGCTGCCTTTTGCAGCGCCGAACGATCCGGTTTTGCAGGCGCGGATTGAGGCGCTGCGCCAGCGCGGTGAGAATCCGTTCATGACTTATCAATTGCCCCAGGCGGTCATTACTCTCAAACAGGGGGTAGGGCGGCTGATCCGTGATGTCAGCGACCGGGGCGTTCTGGTGCTGGGCGATCCCCGCTTGCTGAGTAAATCCTATGGGCAGGCTTTTCTGGACAGCCTGCCGCCAATGCCCCGCACCCGCCTGCTGGAGCGGGTGCAGGCGTTTTTTGCAGCATAGCGATTGTGCTATTTTAGCCAACCTCTTTTTCCAGCCAGCCAATGCCAGGGAATCGCCGTGATCGCCGAGTCTTACCAGCCGCAAGCCATTGAAGCGGAAGCGCAACGTTATTGGGATGAGCAACAGGTCTTTACCGTGCGTGAGGAACCGGGCCGTGAGAAATTTTATTGCCTGTCGATGTTTCCCTATCCCAGCGGGCGGTTGCACATGGGTCATGTGCGTAACTACACCATTGGCGACGTGATGGCTCGTTATCAACGCATGTTGGGGAAAAACGTTTTGCAGCCCATGGGATGGGACGCTTTCGGCCTGCCGGCGGAGAATGCGGCCATGGCGTCCAGCGTCGCCCCAGCCCAATGGACGTTCGATAACATTGCTTACATGAAGCAGCAACTCCGTTCGCTGGGTTTTGCCGTGGACTGGGAACGCGAAGTAGCGACCTGTCAGCCGGAGTATTACCGTTGGAATCAGTGGCTGTTCCTGCGGATGCTGGAAAAAGGCATCGCTTACCTGAAAACGGGTGTTGTTAACTGGGACCCGGTGGATCAGACCGTCCTCGCCAATGAACAGGTCATTGACGGGCGGGGTTGGCGCACCGGCGCGGTCGTCGAAAAGCGCGAAATTCCCATGTATTACCTGGCGATTACGAAATACGCCGAAGAATTGCTGGCCGAACTCGACCTGCTGTCCGGCTGGCCAGAACAGGTCAAGCTGATGCAGAAAAACTGGATCGGCAAGAGCCATGGGGTGCGTATTGGGTTTCCTTATTCTTTATCCAAGGCAGGGAACGAGGAGGAGTCTGGCGTTCTCTGGGTGTTCACCACGCGCGCCGATACCTTGATGGGCGCGACCTATGTTGCGGTGGCGGCAGAACATCCGCTGGCGTTGCATGCTGCGCAGAGCCATCCCGCCCTGGCCGCCTTCATCGACGAATGCCGGCAGGGTGGAGTCACCGAGGCTGAACTGGCGACGCAGGAAAAGAAAGGGATGCCGACCGGGCTGACGGTAACGCATCCTTTGACCGGCGAAGCGTTGCCGCTGTGGGTCGCCAATTATGTGCTTATGGGCTATGGCGAAGGTGCAGTCATGGCCGTGCCGGCTCACGACGAGCGCGATTTCGCCTTTGCCCAGCACATGAGTTTACCGATCAAACCGGTCATCCGCACTAGCGCCGGCGATGACACTCCCGCACCCTGGCGGGAAGCTTACGCCGAATACGGAATCTGCATTAATTCCGGTCAATATGACGGACTGGACTTTGCGGCGGCGGTGGACGCCATCGCTGCCGACTTGCACGCCAAGGGTTTAGGCGAGAAGAAGGTCACCTGGCGGTTGCGGGACTGGGGGGTGTCCCGGCAACGCTATTGGGGAACGCCCATCCCCATGATCCATTGTGCGTCCTGTGGCGCCGTTCCCGTGCCGGAAGAGCAATTGCCGGTGATTTTGCCGGACCACCTCATCCCGGACGGCTCGGGTAATCCGCTGAATAAATACACGGAATTCTTCCAGTGCGCCTGCCCGAAATGCGGTCAGTCGGCGCGGCGCGAAACGGACACCATGGACACATTCGTGGACTCGTCCTGGTACTTTTTCCGTTACTGCACGCCGGGCGCAACCAGTATGGTCGATGCTCGCGCTGATTATTGGATGCCTGTCGATCAATATATTGGTGGTATCGAGCACGCCATTTTGCATTTGCTGTATTCCCGGTTCTGGACCAAGGTCATGCGCGATCTGGGTCTGACCACCGTGTCGGAGCCGTTTGCCCATCTGTTGACACAGGGGATGGTGGTCGCACCGACCTTCTACCGGGAGAGCGCGGAGGGTCGCAAGCAGTGGATCAATCCTGCGGAGATCCAGGTGCAGACCGATGACAGGGGTCGGCCGATGGCGGCTACTTTGCACCAGGACGGCCAGCCGGTCGTGATTGGCGGTATCGAGAAGATGGCCAAGTCCAAGAACAACGGCGTCGATCCGCAATCGCTGGTTGAACAATATGGGGCTGATACCGCCCGGCTGTTCATGATGTTCGCCGCCCCCCCCGATCAGGCGCTGGAATGGTCGGATTTTGGCGTAGCGGGCGCTTACCGTTTCCTGCGCCGGCTATGGGTTTACGCCGCTGAACATCAAGATGCGATCCGCACGGCGGGCATAGCGGACGCCGCAACCTTAGCCGAATCCTTGTGCGTGGTGCGCCGCGAAGTGCATGAGGCATTGCGCCAGGCGCAGTTCGACTTTGGCCGCCATCAGTTCAATACAGTGGTGTCCGGCGGTATGAAAATATTGAATGCGCTAGGCCGCATTGAGGGGGGTGAGGGCGCCGCCGCCGTGCGCCGCGAAGGTTTGAGCATTTTGCTGCGGCTGTTGTCGCCGATTACACCCCACATCGCTCATAAGCTGTGGCGGGAGCTGGGCTATGGCGATGACGTGCTGAACGCCGCCTGGCCCGCGCCGGACGAGGCGGCGATGGCCCGCTCCCTGCTCACGCTGGTCGTACAGGTCAACGGTAAGCTGCGTGGGCAAATCACAGTGCCGGTGGACGCTGATCGGAACATCATTGAACAGGCTGCGCAGAACGAGCCCAATGTACAGCGTTTTGTGGAGGGCCGCCCGATCCGAAAAATTGTGGTGGTCCCCGGCAAACTGGTGAATGTGGTCTACTGAAGGTGGCTCATGCGTAGAATCAGTTTGCCAATGGTCCTGTTGGCGCTATTGCTTGCTGGTTGCGGTTTCCAGTTACGCGGCCAGGCTTCGTTGCCGTCGGAACTGCGTGTGACCTATGTGCAAAGTGTGTTGGACATAGCGCCGCCCGGTTCGGTCAGTCGGCAATTGCCACGGGTGCTGGCCAGCCAAGGCGTCATGCTGACCCGTGATCCGGCCCAGGCGACGGCGACGATTACCATTTTGCGTGAAAACAGTGGCCGGCGCACGGTCGCCGCCGACCGCTTCGATATCAAGCGGCAATACTTTCTGGCTTACGATGTCGCTTATCAGGTGACGTTGGCTAACGGCCAAATCCTGATTCCCGAAGAAGGCATGAGCGCCAGCCGCACGTTGCTGTTCGATGAAAATCGGGTGCTGGGTTTCGAGTCCGCACAGGATGCGTTGATCGAGAGCATGGCGGATGATTTGACCTGGCAAATCGTCCGCCGCTTGCAAGCCGCCGCCGGTTCCTGAGCTTTCCTTGCGCCTGTCCCCCGACAAACTCGCCGCGCATTTGCGGAAAAACCTGGCGCCGCTGTATCTGGTGTTCGGCGAGGAAACCTTGCTGGCCCAGGAAGCCGCCGACGCTATTCGCGCCGCCGCCCGGCAACAAGGCTATCACGAGCGAGAATGCCTGACCGTGGAAGCCGGCTTTGACTGGCGCACGCTGCGCCAACTGGCGTCCAGTCCCTCCCTGTTCACCCGCCGGCGCTTGCTGGAACTGCGCGTGGGCGACGCCAAGCCCGGCGAGGCAGGCTCAAAAGCCTTGAGCGAATATGCAGCCCGGCCCGCCGAAGACGCCGTGTTGCTCATGACAGCCGGCAAGCTGGACTGGCAAACCCAGAAAGGCCGCTGGTTCGCGGCCCTGGAGGGGGCAGGGATCGTCGTGGCCGCCATGCCCGTCGAAGCGCGGCAATTACCCGGCTGGATCGAACGCCGCCTGCGAGCGAGCGGTCTGAATCCCACGCCAGATGCAGTGACCGTGTTGAGCGAACGGGTTGAGGGCAATCTGTTGGCCGCCGCGCAGGAGATTGAAAAGCTGGCCCTGACCGGCGTAGATCAGCTCTTGACGGCTGAAACCATTTTATCGGCGGTGGGCGACAGCGCCCGTTACAGCATCTATGATTTTGTCGATGCCGCCCTTCTGGGCCAGCCGGCGCGGGTGGCCCGAATTCTGGACGGACTGCGCGGCGAAGGGATCGAACCGGTGCTGGCGAACTGGGCGTTGCATCGGGAAATTCGGACATTAACGGCTTTGGCCTTTGCTCGTGACCAGCGGCAACCACCGGACGCGGTATTCTCCGCCCACAAGGTTTGGGACAAGCGCAAGCCGCTTTTGCAACAGACCGTGCAGCGCCTGACGCTTGCGGATTGCCGGGGATTGCTGAAAGCCTGCGTCCAAATTGACCACGCCATCAAGGGCGCTGGACCCGGAACGCCATGGGATGAATTGCTGGCGGCAGGCTTACGACTGGCGGGCCTGCAAGGATTGCCCGGAGAGAGTTAGCGATTTTCAGTAGCGCCGCATGGGATGAGCGTCTCGCGGCGGGAACGACAGGATAAAAGATCATGAACCACACCCACACGACAACGGCCAGCGCTATTGATCAGTACATGACGGCAGTGGGCCAGCGCGCCCGTGCAGTTTCCCGGATCGTCGGGCGCGCCGAGACACGGGCCAAAGATGCCGCCCTGCTGGCGATAGCGACCGCGCTGGAAGCCGCTGAGGAAAGCCTGCTGGCGGAAAATGGCAAAGATATGGATGCCGGGCGCGCTTCTGGTCTGGAACCGGCGCTGCTGGATCGGCTGGAAATTACCCCCAAAGGCGTTAAAGCTATGGCTCAGGGCTTGCGGGAAGTCGCCGCCCAGTCTGATCCTATCGGCGAAATCACCGATCTCAAATATCGCCCCTCGGGAATCCAGGTTGGCAAAATGCGCGTCCCGCTGGGCGTCATCGGCATTATTTACGAATCGCGCCCGAATGTGACCGCCGACGCCGCCGCGCTGTGTCTGAAAGCCGGTAACGCCGCTATCCTGCGCGGTGGCTCCGAGGCGCTCCATTCCAACCGCGCCATCGCCCTTTGTATTCAGCAGGGGTTAGCCGCCGCTGGATTGCCAGGGGATGCGGTGCAAGTGATTGACACGGCAGACCGGGCGGCAGTGGGCGCATTGATCCGCATGCCCGAATACGTCGACGTCATTGTCCCGCGCGGCGGCAAGGGCCTGATCGAGCGCATCAGCCGCGAAGCGCGAGTACCGGTCATCAAGCACCTCGACGGCGTTTGCCACGTCTATATCGACGACCGCGCCGATCTCGACAAGGCGGTGACCGTCGCCTACAACGCCAAAACCCAGCGTTATGGTACCTGCAATACCATGGAAACGCTGCTGGTGGCGGAAGGCGTCGCTGAACAGGTATTGCCGAAGCTGGGTAAAATGTATCAGGAAGCTGGGGTGGAGCTGCGCGGCTGTTCCCGTACCCGCGAACTATTGACAGGCGTCGTTGCAGCGACCGAGGACGATTGGTATGCAGAATACCTGGCGCCGATCCTTGCCGTTCGCGTGGTCAAGGACATCGACGAGGCGATGAATCATATCGCGATCTATGGTTCTGCCCACACCGACGCTATTATCACCGAGGATTACAGCCGGACGTGGCGCTTTCTGCGCGAGGTGGATTCCAGTTCGGTCATGGTCAACGCCTCCACCCGCTTTGCTGACGGCGGCGAATACGGGCTGGGCGCGGAAGTTGGCATCAGCACGGATAAATTGCACGCCCGTGGGCCAGTCGGCGTGGAAGGATTGACCACTTTGAAGTTTGTCGTGCTGGGCGACGGTCATATTCGTCAATAGCCTGGTCATGGCGTTCCATCCTATCGGCATTTTCGGCGGCACGTTCGATCCGATCCACTACGGTCATTTACGCCCGGCGCTGGAATTGCTGGAAACGCTGGAGTTGGCCGAGGTGCGGTTCATTCCCTGCCGGATTCCGGCGCATCGCGGGTTACCGCAGGTCACGGCGGAACAGCGGCTGGCGCTGGTGCGGCTGGCGCTGGCCGATCAACCCGGTTTCATGGCCGATGACCGGGAGCTGCGCCGCGAAGGGCCTTCTTATATGGTGGATACGCTGGCGTCATTGCGCGAAGACGTGGGCCCCGAGACGCCGCTCTGCCTGATCATTGGCGCCGACGCTTTCCGGGAACTGCACACCTGGCGTCGCTGGCGGGAATTGACTGATTGGGCGCATATTGTGGTGATGCAACGGCCTGGCGTCCTGCAATCCTTGCCAACGGCGCTGGAAACATTCATGGCGCCGCGCGTGCTTGGCGACCCCCAGGCGTTGCGTCGGAACCCGGCGGGCGGCATCCTGTTCCATCTGGTGACGCAGCTCAGCATTTCTGCTACTCAGATTCGCGCCCTGTTGGCGCATGGCCAGTCGCCTCGCTATCTGTTACCGGAAGCCGTGCTGGCTTATATTCACGGTCGAGCGCTCTACCGAGCGAGATCTGCTCCCCACCCTGCGATTTGATGAGGATGAATCCGATTCATGCAACTTGAAGTTTTGCAAAAAATAGTGATGGATGCCCTGGAAGAATTGAAAGCTCAGGACATCCGCCTTCTGGACGTGCGCAACATCGCCAGCTTTACGGACCTGATGATCGTCGCCAGTGGCACCTCCACCCGCCACGTGAAATCCATCGCTGATAAAGTCGTCGAGAAATGTGCGGCGATGGGGATTCGCCCGCTCGGTGTTGAGGGGCAGCAGGAAGCAGAATGGGTGCTGGTCGATATGAATGACATTGTGGTGCATGTCATGCTGCCGCAGACCCGTGATTTCTATAACCTGGAGAAATTGTGGTCTGTTGATGTCGTCAAGGCGCGCAGATACTGACTGCGACCTCCCTTGAAAATCCACCTGCTCGCCGTTGGTGGGCGTATGCCGGATTGGGTCGTATCCGGCTATCGGGAATACGCGGCGCGGTTGCCCCGCGAATGCGCCCTGAACCTGATCGAAATTCCCGCCGGGAAACGCAGCCCGAATGCAGATTTGACCCGCATTCTCCGCATCGAGGGCGAGCGGTTGCTGGCGGCGATTCCATCCGGTTCCCGCATCATCGCCCTGGACGAGCGGGGAACGGCATGGAATACGGTAGAATTGGCCGACCAGCTCACCGGCTGGTTACAGGACGGGCGTGATCTCAGCTTGCTGGTCGGCGGGCCGGATGGACTGGCTGCTCCGTGTCGGGATTGCGCTGAACAACGCTGGTCGCTGTCGCGGCTGACTTTTCCGCATCCCTTGGTGCGGATCGTGGTCGCCGAGCAGCTTTACCGGGCCTGGAGCCTGCTCCATCACCATCCCTATCATCGCGCCTGAGATGCCCACTTTCATTTACCTGGCCTCCGCGTCGCCGCGCCGTCGTGAATTACTGCGCCAAATCGGCGTTGTCTACCGCTTGTTGCGGATCGAGGTGGATGAGACGCCAGAGGCGACGGAACGCCCCGATCACTACGTCGCCCGGCTGGCTTTGGCCAAGGCGCAAGCGGGATGTCAAGCGCTGGGACGACGCAAACCCGCCCCGGTGCTGGGCGCGGATACGGCGGTGGTCGTCGCGGATGTCCTTCTCGGCAAACCCCGCAACCGGGAGGAGGGGCTGGCGATGCTGGCGCAACTGTCAGGCCACGAACATCAGGTCTGGAGCGCGGTGGCGCTGGCGACCCCGACGCGAAATGCGGTTAAAGTTCAGGAGAGCCAGGTCCGGTTTCGTGCACTGACCCGGTCGGAATGCGCCGCTTACTGGGAGAGTGGCGAACCTGGTGACAAGGCGGGTGGTTACGGAATTCAGGGCCGGGCGGCAGCGTTCATCGCTGAGTTGCGCGGCAGTTATTCCGGGGTGATGGGTCTGCCATTGTTTGAAACCGCCGAGCTATTGCGCGAATTTGGCTACTCTTTCTGACGCTCATTTTAATTTTTCTGAACGGAAAGCATCGCATGACCACACGCGCCGAAGGCGGCACCGGCGACGAAATCCTCATCAACGCCACCCCTCGTGAAACCCGGGTGGCGGTGGTGGAGAACGGCGTCCTGCAGGAAATTCTCATTGAACGAGTGGGCAAACGCGGTCTGGTCGGCAACATTTACAAGGGCCAGGTGTGCCGGGTGCTACCCGGTATGGAAGCGGCTTTTGTAGACATTGGCCTGGAGCGGGCGGCATTTTTGCACGTCTCCGATATCCGCCCGGAATATCTTCTCAACAAAGGTCCGTCCGAAACGGAGGTCACCGTGACGAACGGCGACCGGGCGCTGGCGATTACTGAGCTGGTGCGCGAAGGCCAGGAGCTGGTGGTGCAGGTCATCAAGGACCCCATTGGCACCAAAGGTGCGCGGTTGACTACCCATATTACGCTGCCCTCGCGGTTCCTGGTGTTTCTGGCGGATTCCGACGTCGCCGGCGTGTCAGTCAAAATCGACGGTGAGCGTGAGCGGCAGCGATTAAAAGAGATGGTCAATGCCTTCCGCACCGAATTCGGTGGCGGCTACATCGTTCGCACGGCGGCGGAAGGCGCGGAAGCCTGGGCGTTGCGGGCGGATATGCAATTCCTGCAACGCTTGTGGCGCTCTATTCAGGACCGCATCCGGGAAACCAGCGGCATCCTGGCTCTTTACGAAGATTTGCCGCTGGTGTTGCGGGTGTTGCGCGATTTTGTCGGAGCTAACGTGGAAAAGGTGCGCATCGACTCGCGGGAGACCTGTCAGCGCATGTTGCAGTTCGCTGACAAATTCGTGCCGGAGATGGTGACGCGCCTGGAACACTATCCCGGTGAGCGGCCCATTTTTGAGTTATACGGCATTGAGGATGAAATCCAGAAAGCACTGGGTAAGAAGGTGCCGCTCAAGTCCGGCGGTTATCTGATTGTCGATCAAACCGAAGCGATGGCTACCATTGATGTGAATACCGGGGCCTACGTCGGTCATCGCAATTTGGAAGAGACCATTTTCAAGACCAACCTGGAAGCCGCAGCCGCCATCGCCCGGCAATTGCGGCTGCGCAATTTGGGCGGCATTATCATTCTCGATTTCATCGACATGGTGAGTGAAGAGCATCGTCAGGCGGTGTTGCGGGCGCTGGAGAAACATCTGGAGAAGGATCGGGCCAAAAGCCATATCTCGCAGGTGTCGCCGCTGGGCCTGGTGGAAATGACCCGCAAGCGCACCCGTGAAAGTCTGGGGCAAATTCTGTGTGAACCGTGTCCGCTGTGCGATGGACGCGGCTCGATCAAAACTGCCGAGACCATCTGCTACGAAATTTTCCGGGAACTGTTGCGCGAAGCCCGTCAATACTCACCACGCCAGTTCGTGGTGCTGGCCGCGCCGGATGTCGTGGATGTGATGCTCGACCAGGAATCCAATAGCGTGGCGCAGTTGGAGGCGTTTATCGGCATTCCCATCAAATTTCAGACCGAAACGCTGTACAACCGCGAACAGTATGACGTGGTGTTGATGTGATCTGACCGGTGTAGAACGCTCAAGGTGACGATTCACCCCTCTGATGGCAGTGCTCCTGGATACATGCGGAACATCCTGCTGCCAACCAGCCGAACTCGTCGGGTGCTGCGCTGGGCGCGCCGGTTGGCGCTGGCGCTACTGTTACCGTTGTTGCTGCTGGCCGGATTGACGCAGTGGTGGCTGTTGCCGCGTTTGAACGATTATCGCGACGATTTGGCGGAGGCCTTAGGCCATTACTTGCAGTTGTCGGTGCAGATTGAAACGGTGACTGCGGCAATCGAGGACTGGCGACTGGCGCTGCGACTGCAAGGCGTCAGCATCCACGATCCCGAGCGGGATGCCACGCTGGCCCGATTCACCCGCGCCTCGATCACGTTGAATTTATGGCGTTCATTCCGGGATTGGCGGCTGGTCGTGGGTCGTATCCGCGTGGAAGGAGCGAGTTTGACGTTAGCGCCGCGCCCGGACGGCGCTTCCCGATGGCCGACCGATGCGGCGTTGCCGGAGGCCGTCCACTGGCTGTTCGATCTGCGGGGATTGGACATCATGGGCGAGCAATTAGCAGTGCGCCTGCCAAATGGCGCTGCTTTGCAACTGCTGCATCCGTACCTTCATCTGCGGCAATCGGTGCAGGGTCAACAGTTATCCTTGACCGCTGATTTGCCAGCGCCTCTCGGCGAACGACTGGAAATGACGGTGGAGAGGTCATCAGTCGTGGCCGGCTGGCGATTGCAGGGTCAGGTTCATTTCAAAAACCAGTCAAGCCAAAGGTGGCCACCCATGGTGTTCGAGGCGGCGCCCACTGCGGCGGGCTGGCAGGCGACGATTCGCCACTGGCGCGCCGAAAATTTGCTGGATTGGGCGAAGCCCTGGCTGGGCGAACCGGCCCGGCAATGGTTGACGCCACTGAATCCGCAAGGCGAGTTGCCGGAAATCGGGATTCGGCTGGAATCTGACGCGGAAACTTACACCGTGACCGCAGCCCTGCGCGAGATCAGCACCCGCCCAGTTCACGGCTTGCCGGGATTTAAAAATGTGACGGGCCAACTGCAGTTCACCGCAGAGCAGGGCCGGATCGAACTGGACAGTCGCGCCGTTCAGGTCGACACCGCTGGCCTGCTGCGGGCCCCCATAACCCTGAACACCCTCAAGGGCTTGGTGGAATGGCGGCGCGAGGCGGATCGCCTGCGTCTGGACAGCGCCGGGCTGGAACTGGCGAATCACGATCTCAATGGCCGATTTGGGGGGCGCGTGATCGTGCCGGACACTGGCGGATCGTGGTTGGACATTCACGGCCGCTACCATGATGTCAAGGTCAGTCGGGCGCGGCATTATTTGCCCGTCGCGGTGATTCCGCCAGAAGGCGTGGCCTGGCTGGATCAGGCGCTGGTCAGTGGCCGGGTCATGACGGGTGAGGTAACGTTTCGCGGGCCACCCGCCGCGTTTCCCTTTGACCGCAACGAGGGGTTATTTGAAACCCGCTTTCAGGTCGAGGACGCTGTACTGGACTACGGGCCGGGTTGGCCGCGCTTGGAACGGTTGAAAACCAACGTTTTATTTCGCAACCGTGGGCTGACGGTCGAAGCGGACCAGGGCCGATTGCTGGAGGGTGAGCTGGAAAACGCCACCGCTCACATCGATGATTTGTCCCAGGTGGTGGTGCAGGTCAAGGGGCGCGCCAAAGGCCCTGCCGCCAGCATGTGGCGGGTGCTCAAGGACAGCCCGCTGGGCAAGGAACTGGGCGACGATCTGCCCGACTTACAGGTGACCGGCGTCAGCACTCTGGACCTCGAACTGACGTTGCCGACCGATACCCGGCCCAGCCAGACGCGGGGGCGGGTGGAATTGCTGGACAATGACCTGACGTTACCGGCCTGGACTATTGCATTGGAGCGGTTGCGTGGTGAAGTGCGCTTCACAGAGAACGACCTGAACGCCCGGAATGTGCAAGCCCGGTTGCGTAGCGAACCCGTCCGGCTCGATCTGGAGTTGGTCGGACGCGAGGGGCGCCGCGAATTGCGCACGCAGGTGCGGGGTCGGCTGGGGTTGCCGGCGCTGGCGGGCGAATCGGCCATGGCGCTGGAAACCCGAATCACCGGCAAAAGCGACTGGAAAGCGGTGGTGACCGTTCCGACCGGTTCGGGACGACACAGCGGACGACCTGCATTCACACTGGACGCGCATTCAGATTTGCGCGGCATGGCTCTGGATTGGCCAGAGCCTTTTGCCAAGCCCGCCAGCGAGAGTCAGTCGTTACGGATCATGGCGCAACCGGTGGCTGCCGACCAGCTAACGGTGAAGGTGGATTATGGCGAAGACACGCAGGCGGTATTGGCTTTGCGCGGCCCGATCCATGCCCTCCAACTGGAACGGGGTGAACTGCGCATCGGCGCCGGAGCGGCAAAATTACCCGACCAACCTGGATTGACCATCGTCGCCCGGCTGCCGCGCTGGACCTGGACAGCCTCCCCGATGCAGACCTCTGCCCCCCGGAAACCCGGTATCAACCCGCTGAAGCTGATCCGCAATCTCGACGCCCGCCTGGGTGAGTTGACCCTGGCGGGGCAGACCTTCCCGGCGATGACCGTTAATGGCGCTCGTTATGCGGAAGGTCTGCGCATCGATCTGGACAGTCCGACCCTGGCGGGACGGTTAACTGTGCCGGACGAACCCACGCCACGACATCCGGTGAACGCCGCCTTGCAACGGCTGCACCTCCGTTACGTGAAAAACCCAGTCGCCCGGAAAATCCAGTCGGACCCGCGCCAAGCGCCGCCACTGGTGTTCACCGTCGCTGGACTGCGAATCAATGATCGAAATCTGGGCCGACTGCGATTCGTCGCTATGCCGCATGCCCAAGGCATCCATTTGTCAGACATCGAACTGAGTTCCGAGCGGCAGCGCATCGAAGCCAGCGGTGGATGGCAATGGAACGGTCCTGCACAGACATCCCGGATCAAGGCGACGTTGCACAGTGCGGCGCTGGGTGAAACGCTGGCGGATTTTGGCTATCCCGATGCGGGTGTGGCGCGTGGCGAAACCCAGGTGGAAGGGGCTGTCGAATGGGTGGGAGCGTTGCCGGATTTTGCGCTGGAGCATCTCTCCGGTGCGCTGAAATTCCAGATGGGTCCCGGTCAGTTGCTGGAAATCAATCCCGGTTTAGGCCGGGCGATCGGTCTATTCAACGTGCAGAATCTGACCCGTCGGCTGAGTCTGGATTTTAGCGATTTGTTTCAGCCCGGCGCCAGCTTCGACCGGATCACCGGCGACTGGTCCTTTGACGACGGGCAGGCCCGGACCGACAATCTGACCATTGAAGCGCCAGCGGCGCGAGTGGATGTGCAAGGCCGGGTCGGATTAAAAGATCGGGACTATGATCAGCGGATCACGGTGACGCCGCGCCTGGGAGGAACGTTGCCGATTGCTGGCGCACTGGCCGGAGGGCCGGTCACTGGCGCAGCGGTGTTTGTCGCCGAGCGGTTGTTACAAAAGGGCATCGAACAGGCTACCCGTTACCATTACCGATTGCGCGGGTCGTGGGATGATCCGGTCCTGGAGCCGTTGATTGAAGAAACACCGCATACTGCACCCCGTCAAGGATTCACCAGCGATAACTGAGCGAGGTTCATCCACATGTCGATAATGGCCGTCATTCAAATGGTTTCCGAACCGGGCGTCGCCGCCAATCTGGCGACTGCCGCCGATCTGCTGGCCGAAGCAGCGGGGCGGGGGGCGCAGCTCGCAGTTTTGCCGGAAAATTTCGCCCTGATGGGTCGCCGGGAGAGTGACAAGCTGGCCGTGAGGGAAACTCCAGGATCAGGACCGATGCAGAACTTTCTCGCCGAACAGGCTGCCCGGCATCGGCTGTGGCTGGTGGGTGGCACGATTCCATTGCGGACGGCGGGTGATAGCCAGCGGGTGCGGGCCGCCTGTCTGCTGTTCGATGATCAGGGCCGGCAGGTGGCCCGTTACGACAAGGTGCATCTGTTTGATGTACAGGTGATGGGTAGCCGGGAGCGCTATGCGGAATCGGCGACGATTGAGCCGGGGGATCGTTATGTGGTGGCCGATACGCCGCTAGGTCGGCTGGGGCTGGCGGTGTGCTACGACCTGCGCTTCCCGGAGCAGTTTCGCGCCATGGTGGAGCAGGGCATGGAGATTTTGGCGTTGCCCGCCGCCTTCACCGCCGCCACCGGCGCAGCGCACTGGGAGACGCTGTTGCGGGCGCGGGCGATTGAGAATCAGTGCTATGTGATCGCCGCCGCTCAGGGGGGGCGGCATGGCAATGGCCGGGAGACGTTCGGTGATAGTTTGGTCATTGATCCCTGGGGTCTGGTTCTGGATCGGCACGCCTGGGGGCCGGGCGTCGTGCTGGCGCACATGGATCGCCCGTTTTTGGAGAATGTTCGGCGGCAATTTCCGTCGCTGCAACATCGTGTGCATTGCGAGCACGATGACCACAGCCACTGCATTCACCCCACGGCCAACTCCGGGTTTGCCGCATCCGCATCCTCATCGGCGCCGAGGAGCGGTCGCTGTTGCATCGGTTGACGAATACCCCAATTCAGCGCACCGGATTGGCCCAGCGCACTGATGAAGTGCATTCCGCTGCGCCGATAGCGGCTAATGATCTTTAAAAATTTAATCCGGTATCGTTAGGCCCACGTAGCGCAGTAGTTCCAAGGAACCTTGGGCAAATTGATCCAAGAAACGGTCGATCTCGGTGCGGAGTGTTTCGAGATCATCGGCCCAGCGATGGAGGTGGGTCACGTCTTGGCGCAA
>JBAQIQ010000132.1:0-19814 GCA_049288935.1 Candidatus Competibacteraceae bacterium | reverse complement strand
TAGCTGTTCTGGGCGGTGCCGCAACACATGCCGCTGGCGTTGTTGGCGGCGATGCCGCCGATCTGGCAGGTGTTGATCGAGGCCGGGTCGGGGCCGATCTTGCGCTGGTAGGGGGCCAGATAGCGGTTGGCGTGCCCGCCGATGATCCCCGGTTGCAAGCTAATCGCCGCCGCACCGTCGTCGAGCCGCCAGCCGCGCCAGCCGTCGCCCAGTTGCAACAGCACAGAGTCGGTGACCGCCTGCCCGGACAGACTGGTGCCGGCGGCGCGGAAAGTCACCGGCGTCCCGTGGGTATGCGCCAGCGCCAGAATGCGCCGCATTTCGTCTTCGTCTTCCACCCGCACCACCATCTGGGGAATCAGGCGGTACAAACTGGCGTCCGTGCCGTAGGCGAGAGTGCGTAACGGGTCAGTGATCAGACGTGCTGCCGGAATGAATTTTTGCAGGTCGCGGTGCAGATGCTCGTGGGCCGTCGGTAGCATGGGGGGTTGATCCTCGTTTGGGTGGTAGGCGCGTCGTACAAGGCGGCGCGCTATTTTTTTGTGTAATCGTTCACTTCCCGCTCTCGCGAGCGGGTTGGGTAAGGATTGAAATACCAGCAGGATGAAGCGGGGCTAATCGTCCAAAATAAGCACGATCAATTCCTTGGGGCCGTGGACGCCGAAGGTCAGCACCAATTCGATATCGGCGGTCTTGGATGGACCCGAGATCAGCAGCGCGTTGGTCGGCATCCCCTCCACCCAACGTTCCCGGCGGATGGCTTCGGCCAGAGAGCCGTGGATGTTGGCGGCGTCCAGCACTGCGATATGCACCGCCGGGGCCAGCGACATCAGCCGGGGTTCGGTGGCGTCCGGCCACAGAATCAGGGCGCCCACGTCGGCGAGGCCCCCCTGGGTCGAAGTGATGCCCGCGTCGATAGTGAACAGGCGTTCCTTACTCTGCTCCACTTCCTGGGTATAGCCGACCAGCGGCGGCAGATCGCTTTCCCAGCCCGTTTCCAGCGTGGCGCCGAGCGTGGTTCCGGGCGCGTAGAGCAGGCCATTCAGCCCGCGCTTGCGGACGGCTTCCTTGAGGGCGGTCGTCCAATGTTGGCGGTCGGTGACAACGACTTCGGCGTGCATGTTCTCCATTAGCCGCTTGAGTCGGGCCACCTTGTCAGCGCGGTTGAGCTCTGCCTCGGGCGGCGTGGCGGGCTCGGTCGCGGCAACAGTGTTTTGCGGCGCGACCGCGCGCAGGCGGGCGAGGATGTTGGCGCGGGCGTTACTCATCGGCAATCCCCTTTTCCTTGGCCAGCGCGTGCAAGCTCTTATCAGCGAAGGTGGGCAATGCCCTGGATTGGGTCCATTTTTTCACGATGTCCAGCGCCGACAACTTGGGCAATTGCGGACCCAGCAGGCCCAGTAGCTTGGCGTTCAGGGCATTGACCCAAGGCGTCGCGTTGCTCAGCGCCCAGCCTTTCCAGGTCAGGCTCTCCGTCATGTTGACCTTGTGGCCGTGACCCTTGACGGCATTCGCCGAATCCGTCTTGTTGTAGGACTCGGTGCGCAGGCGGCGCAGGATGTCAGTGATCGGAATCTTGACCGGACAGACTTCCTCGCAAGCCCCGCAAAAGGTGGAGGCGGTCGCCATCGCGCCGGCGTGATCCAACCCTTCCAGTTGCGGGGTCAGAATCGAACCGATGGGGCCGGGATAGACATAGCCGTAGGCGTGACCGCCGAGCCGGGTGTACACCGGACAGTGGTTCAGGCAGGCGCCGCAGCGGATGCACTTCAGGGTCTGGCGCAACTCGGGGTCGGCCCAAATCTTGGAGCGGCCATTGTCGAGCAGGAGCAGATGGACTTCCTTGGGGCCGTCCTTCTCGCCCGGCTTGCGCGGCGAGCTGATCATGTTGAAATAGGTGGTGATCAACTGGCCGGTCGCCGAGCCAGTCAGCAGGCGCAGCAGCGGCGGCACGTCTTCGAGCTTTTCCAGCACTTTCTCCAAGCCCATCACCGCAATATGCACCGGCGGCGCGGTGGTGCACATCCGGCCGTTGCCCTCGTTTTCCACCAGACACAGGGTGCCGGTTTCGGCCACCGCGAAATTGACCCCGCTGACCCCGACTTCCCCGGCGAAAAACTTTTCGCGCAAGACCTTACGGGCAATCGCGTTCAGTTCCTCGACCACTTCGGTGTACGGAGTGTTAGGGATTTTTTCGTGAAACAGGCGCGCGATCTGGTCGCGGTTCTTGTGAATGGCGGGAACGATGATGTGCGACGGCGTTTCGTGATCCAGTTGGATGATGTACTCGCCGAGGTCGGTTTCCAGCGCCTCAATGCCGCGCTCTTCGAGGAAATGGTTCAGGTGCATTTCCTCCGACACCATCGACTTGCCCTTGATGACGCGGGTGGCGTGGTGGCGCTGGATGATGTCCAGGCAAATCTGATTAGCTTCCGCCGGGGTTTCGGCCCAATGCACCTGGATACCGTTTTCGGTGCATTTCCGCTCCAGTTGCTCCAGCAATTCGGGTAGTTTGCGCAAGGCCCGCTGGCGGATGGCGTCGCCGCGCGCCCGCAATTGTTCGAACGCGACGGGATCGGAAAACAGCGTCCGGCGTCGCAGCCCCAAAGTGTCCATGGCGGTTCGGAGGTTGCGACGCAATTGCCCATCGTTCAGGGCCTTGGTGAAATTCCTGGGAAAATCGACGACAACGGGATTAGCCATGGGCGCGCTCCAGGAGGAATTCGGCAACGTGTTTGACCGGAATCGGAATCTGGCGATGCTGCAACGCGCCGCCGATATGCATCAGGCAGCCGCAATCGCCGGAGAGCAACAGGGCCGCGCCGGTTTGCTCGATGTCCGCCACCTTGTCGGCGACCATCGCCGAGGACAGGTCGGCCTGTTTGACCGAAAAGGAGCCGCCGAAGCCGCAGCATTCGCGCTCCCGCTGCAATTCGATCAGCTCGACGTTTTTCAACTGGCGCACCAGCGATTTGGAATGATCGATCACCCGCATCTCGCGCAGCGCGCTACAGGAGGAATGCCAGGTCACTTTAATCGGTTGGCCCCGGTCTTCGAGCTGGATTTCGAGGACCCGCGCCAGAAATTCGGTGAGTTCGAAAACGCGATTGGAGAAGCGTTGCGCCTCGGCGGCTTCGGGTTGGTCAGCGAACAATTTGGGGTAGTGGTGTTTCAGCATCCCGCCGCAGGAGCCGGACGGGACGATGATGGGGTAATCCTTGGGGAAGGCTTTAAGCTGCTGGCGGGCAACTTTGCGGGCTTCTTCCGGGAAGCCGGAATTGTAGGCGGGTTGGCCGCAACAGGATTGTTGCTGGGGATAGATGACCTGGATGCCTTGACGCTGGAGGAGTTCGATGCCGGCCATACCGGCTTGGGGATAACACAGATCGATCAGACAGGTGCCGAAATAATACACCTTCTCAGGACGGGTGGGCATGGTGGTATACCTTCATCCGACTTCAGTGGTTTATGTCGCCTGTGCGCTGCGGGCATGGAATTCCGTTGAATCAGCAGCACGGCGACTTCTTTTTTTGCCGTTACCCAACCCGTATAAAGCAGCAGGCTTGGTAAGATGGTCTGACCAATTTTATAGCAGCTTGTTTTTCGAATTGCAATATGTTGGTCATGTGGTCTGACCAAAAATTTGCTACCCTGAACAGCAGTGCTACGAACAAGACGCTCGTTGTGGTATCGTCACAATCGATGCTGCAAAGCACAATGGTATTAACACTAAGGCTCCATGCTTGGGCAAAACCATGCAATACGAAATGATTAACCCTCCGAAAGTCGCGGATGCCATCGTCAGCCAGATCGAGCAGTTGATTCTGGAAGGCGTTCTCAAGCCGGGCGAACGATTGCCACCCGAGCGGGAACTCGCGCACCAATTGAACGTATCCCGCCCGTCGCTGCGCGAAGCGATCACCACGTTAAAATCCAGAGGCTTGCTAAAGAGTCGGCGAGGTGGAGGAAACTTTGTCGTCGACGTCATCGCGCCCGCTCTCACCGATCCCTTGATCGAGCTATTGAAAAATCATCCCAAGGCGATGTTCGATGTGCTGGAGTTACGGCACGCCCTGGAGGAAGTCGCTGCTTACTTCGCTGCGCTGCGCGCCACCAATGCCGACCGGGAGATTCTGCAGCGTCGTTTCACCGAGTTGGAAACCATCCAACAGGGCGACCGCGAGCCGCAACACGACGCCGTGGTGGATGCCAGCTTTCATCTCGCTATCGCCGACGCTTCCCATAACGTGGCGCTGATCCACGTCATGCGCGGCCTGTTCGATTTACTGCTGAGCAATATCTGTCGCTCGCTGGAGCGGCTCTATACCCGTGAAAGCAGTTACGCGGTCATCCACGCCCAGCATCGGGCTATCTTGAAGGCGGTACTGGAACGCGATCCGGATGCTGCCCGGCAGGCCGCCCACGTTCACCTTTCCTTTGTCGAAACGACTTTGCGCGATCTCGACCAAGAAGCCGCCCGGCAGGAACGCTCACAGCGCCGTTTGTCAAACCTGACAATTCTGGAACCCAGCACTTAACGGGGCATCGCTTCCACCGCTTTCCGTTCCGCCAACGCCGCCGCTTCCTCGGCGCTATGGTGAACGGCGCGGGCCAGCAGCGTATACGCCACCGGCACAACGGACAGCGTTAGCGCCGTTCCCAGCAACAACCCACCGACGATCACCCAGCCGATTTGCTGGCGGCTTTCCGCCCCGGCGCCAACCGCCAGCGCCAGCGGAATTGCACCGAGAATCGTCGCCAGTGTGGTCATCAGAATGGGCCGCAACCGCAAAGTCGCTGCTTCCAGCACCGCCTCGCGCCGATCCAGCCCGGTCAGCCGAAGCTGGTTGGCGAACTCGACAATCAAAATACCGTTTTTGGTGATCAACCCTACCAGCATTACCAAGCCAATTTGGCTGTAGACATTTAACGTCCCACCGGTCAAAAACAACGCCAGCAACGCCCCGGTCACGGCCAGCGGCACGGTCAGCATGATCACGAAGGGCGAAATAAAGCTTTCAAACTGCGCCGCCAGCACCAGATAGATGAACAACAGCGCCAGCACGAAGGTGACGTACAGGGTCTCGCCGGACTCGCTGAATTCCCGCGACTGCCCGTCCAGGGCGGTCTGAGCGT
This sequence comes from Candidatus Competibacteraceae bacterium, assembly GCA_049288935.1. Classification (GTDB taxonomy): domain Bacteria; phylum Pseudomonadota; class Gammaproteobacteria; order Competibacterales; family Competibacteraceae; genus UBA2383. The sequence goes on along the minus strand of JBAQIQ010000132.1, from coordinate 14,678 downwards.
CTTCGCCCAGGACTTCAGCGACCGTTTTCTCCATGAACGCCAACGCCTCGCCCAGCGTATAGCCCGGCGCGACATTCGCGGAAATGACCGCCGCCCGCTGCCGATTAAAATGGTTCAGTTCCTTGGGCGCGACCGTTTCCCGAACTTCAATCAGATTGGACAGTTGCGCCAACTGCCCGTCGCGGCCCCGTACAAAGATCGAAGTCAGGTCATTGGGCTGTTGCCGGTCCTGATCCTTCAGTTGCACGACCACATCATACTGTTGTCCCTCCTGCTTGAAGCGGGTCACCTGTCGTCCACCCAGTAATGTTTCCAATGTCCGGCCAATATCCTGCACGTCCGCGCCGACCGCCGCGATCTTGTCACGCTTGAGGACAACCGATAGTTGCGGCTTGTTCAGGCGCAGGTCGGTATCCACGTTCGCCATGCCGGGATATGGCCGAGCCTTGGCCAACACCTGATCAACCATCGTCTGCAATTCCAGATAGCTGTTGCCCTGGATGACGAACTGCACGGCGGGGCTGCGAAAGCTTTGACCCAGCGACGGCGGATTGATCGGAAACGCCAACACCCCCGGCAATCCGCCAAACATCTTGGGCGCCAGTTCTTTCGCAATATCCTGCTGCTTGCGTTCGCGCTCATCCCAGGGCTTCAGTCGGACAAATGACAGAGCGCTGTTGACCGGATTGGGTTTTTCCAGCCCGGGGGCCACGAACACCAGGTAGGAACTGACTTCAGGGATGGCTTGGTAAAATTGTTCCAGTTGTCGGACATAGCCATCGGTATATTGGAGCGTAGCTCCTTCCGGCGCGACCACTACGCCGATGATGACCCCACGATCTTCCAACGGCGACAGTTCCGATTTGAGATGCAGAAACAGCCAGGCAGCACTGGCCCCCGTCATGAAAAATACGGTGATAATCAACCAGCGCCAGTTCAACGCCCAGACCAGCGCCTCTCGATAGCCGTGATGCATGGCCTGGAAAAAGCGCTCGCTGAGATTGAACAGCCAGTTATGTTTTTGCTGATGATGCAGCAGCTTGGAACACATCATCGGCGTCAGGGTCAAGGCAGTGAAGCCAGACACCACAGTCGCTGCCGCGACGGTAAAAGCGAATTCAGTGAACAACCGGCCCGTGTTGCCGCTCATGAACGCCAATGGGGTAAAGACCGCCGCCAGGGTCACGGTCATGGCCACCACGGCAAAGGCAATTTCCCTGGAACCCTGCAATGCCGCCCGGAACGGGGGCGTCCCCTCCTCGATATGCCGGTGAATGTTTTCCAACACCACGATAGCGTCGTCCACCACCAAGCCAATGGCCAGCACCAGCCCCAGCAACGTGAGGGTGTTGATGGTGAAACCCAGGGCGTAGAGAAAGAGGAAGGCTCCAATCAGCGAGACCGGGATGGTCACGAACGGGATCAGCGTGGCCCGCCAGTTGCGCAGGAACAGGAAAATGACCGCCACCACCAGTGCTAGCGCCTCGATCATGGTTTTGTAAACCGCTTCGATGGATTTCTCGATGAAGACAGAGCCATCGTAACCCATCAGGATTTTCATCCCTTCCGGCAAGCCGACGGTGATATCCGGCAGTTGCGCCCGCACGGATTGCGCCACGCCCAGCGTGTTGGCGGTGGACTGTTTAACCACGCCCAGCCCGACCGAGGGATTGCCATTGACCCGCAATGCATTGCGTTCATCCGCCGCGCCAACTTCCGCATAACCGATGTCGCGCAGCCGGATGGGATAACCCTTGGTTTCTTTAACAATCAATTCGTTGAACTGCTCAGGGGTGCGCAAATCCGATTCGGTCAGTACGGTAAATTCGCGCTGGCGCGATTCAATGCGTCCAGAAGGCAGCTCAATGTTCTGGGTTTTCAGCGCATTTTCGACATCCTGCGGAGTGAGTCCATAAGCAGCCATCCGGTCGCGATCCAGCCACAGGCGCATGGCGTAGCGTCGCTCACCACCGATGATGACGCTGGCCACACCCGGCAACGCCTGCAGGCGATCCACAATGACACGGTCGGCGTAGTCGGTAATTTCCAGGGCGCTGTGCCGGTCACTGGAAAACGCCAGCCACAGGATAGCCTGGGCGTCGGCTTCGATCTTGGCCACCACCGGGTCCTTGGTCTCGGTCGGCAACTGGCCGCGCACCCGTGACACTCGGTCGCGCACATCGTTGGCAGCGGAATCGACATCCCGCTCTAGCAAAAACTCGACGGTGACCTGGCTGACTTCCTCGCGGCTAACCGATTTGATGGTGCGGATGCCCTCAATGCCGGACAGCGAATCTTCCAGCAACTGCGTAACCTGGCTTTCCATGATCTCGGCGCTGGCGCCGGGATAGACGGTGCGCACCGACACTACCGGAGCATCAATGTTGGGATATTCGCGCACCGGCAGGCGCAGGAAAGAGATGATGCCGATTAGAATAATGGCGAGACTCATCACCGTCGCCAATACCGGGCGCTTGATGCAAAGTTCGGGAAGAAACATGGGGGTGCCATATCCAGCGCTACAGCCGCTAATGAAAAAGGCTTGCATCGCTGCAAGCCCTGGTTTTATTTGGTGCCGGAAAGAGGACTCGAACCTCCGACCTGCTAATTACGAATCAGCTGCTCTACCGACTGAGCTATTCCGGCAAATTTTGGACTGTCAATGATAGTCTACTCAGCAAAGTATTGACAACTTTTCCACAGCAATTCTCAAATTAAACCTGATGAAACTGTTCCTGCCTGGGCAGCAGGTGATTGGGGTAAGATGACCGCGTTGGCGACAGAGGTGAGTGTATTGAAGCCGCGTTGACCCTTCGTCCTCACCCCAAAACCACTTTCCTGCCAACGGGGCAGGAAACAAACAGTTATGGGGAATCCATGACCTAAAGGAACTCTCCTTGAACCCTGCAACTCCGACACCAGTTTTCGCTATCGCTCCGGGAACTGGCGATTTGACCAAGCTGACGCTGACGGCCCCCGACGGCGCACGGGCTGAAATCTACCTCCACGGCGCGCATGTGACATCATGGATTCCCGCCGGTGGCCAGGAACGCCTATTCCTGAGTCAAGCATCTCAGTTCAGTGCGGGCACGCCCATTTGCGGCGGCATCCCCGTTGTGTTCCCACAATTCGGGATGTTCGGACCACTGCCCCGGCATGGACTGGCGCGTCTGATGCCATGGGAGTTTGCCAGTGCGGAAGTCGTTGGCGGGCGGGCGTCTGCAACCTTCCGTCTGCATGATACCGAAGATAGCCGACAGCGCTGGGCAAACGCTTTTCTGTCTGAACTGACGGTTGCGATTAGCGGTAACCAGTTAGCGGTCACGCTCGCTGTGACCAACTTTGGCGCTGAGCCATTCGCTTTTACCACAGCGCTCCACACCTACCTCGCCGTGACCAGCCTCGCTGCGACCTGCGTTGGGGAGCTGACTGGCCTGCGTTATTGCGACGCCGCCGCTGGCTGGACCGAAGACCACCAGGTTATCCCGCACCTCAATTTTACCGGCGAGGTCAATCGCATTTACTTTGACGCCCCGGCCGAAATACGTTTGATCGAGCCAACCCAAACAATCTGCATCCAATCTACAGGTTTTCCAGATGTGGTCGTATGGAATCCGGCGGCGGACAAGTGCGCCGCCATGCCTGATCTACAACCGGAAGATTATCAACGATTTGTCTGTATTGAAGCGGCCGTCATTGGTGCACCTGTTAACCTGGCGCCCGGCGAATGCTGGCAAGGCGCACAGCGATTGCTCGCTATGAGTACGGAACAATAACTTATTTATTTATATCTAAAAATCATATTTGATCATCCATGACAACGCATCGCTGCTGATTCGCTATGCTTTTGATGAATCTCTATCACCAGGTCAGAGGTCGTGACCTTTCAGGATTTCATTCAGCGATCTGAATCGGGAACGGGCGGAAGCTTGAAAATTCCAGTTGCGTTGCTTGCTGATCTGCGCGGCAGTTTGATTGCCGCCGCTGTTGTGTTGCCACAGGCCGCCGCTTTCGGTGTAACCGTATTCGCTCCCTTCCTCGGTACCGCTTCAGGCGCACTAGCCGGCTTGATCGGAGCCATTCTCCTGTTGCTCATTTCCGGCGCTGCCGGCGGCGCTGTCGGTGTGATCAGCGGGCCAACCGGCGCCAGTATGGTATTGCTGGCGGGCACCGTCGCTATTCTCACCGCTTCCGGGTTGACGCCAGCCAGTATGGTGTCCGCCCTACTCGTCGTGACCCTCCTGGCGGGACTCATCCAACTGCCGATCGCCTTGATAGGCGGGGGTCGGCTGATGAAATACATTCCCTATCCAGTGATCGCTGGTCTTGCCACTGGCACCGGGTTGCTCCTGATCGAGTCGCAGATCAAGCCATTGCTGGGCCTTGATCATCAAGGCATCTGGAGCCAATGGCATTGGCTGCCGCTCGTCGTCACCGTTGCCGCTTTCAGCGCGGCGCGGCTAATTCCCCGCTATCTGCCACACATTCCAGGCCCCATTGCCGGTTTGCTGGCGGGTACGGCTCTCTTCCAGCTCATCGTTGCCATAGCGCCTGCGCTGACGATCCCGGACTATTGGGTCGTCGGCGCATTGCCCGCCTTGTCCAAACTCCATCTTGCTGTGCCGCCGCTGGAGGACTGGCGAGTGCTGCCTTGGCCTGTGATCCTGCACGCGGCGTTCGCCCTGGCGATCCTGTCATCCCTGAACACCCTGCTCGCTTCGGTGCTCGCTGATACGACCACCCGGCTACGTCACAACGCCCGCCGCGAGTTACTGGCCCAGGGTATTGGCCAAATCGCCGTCGGTCTCGCCGGGGGCATGGCCGGCTCCGCCAGCATAGGCGGCACGGCCACTGCTGTTCAGGCAGGAGCTCGCCGTTGGGCAGCGTTCACTACCAGCCTGTTGCTGCTCCTGCTGCTATTCTCCGGGCTGGGCGGGCAATGGCTGCCCACCAGCGCCCTCGCCGGAATTATCACCGCCTCGGCGCTCAACCTGTTGGAAGCCGACATCATCGCCTGGGCGCGGCGCCCCATCACCCGCCTGGATGCAGCCGTGGCTTTGCTGGTCGCCGGCGTTACGGTGGGCTACGACCTGATGGCGGCGGTGCTCGTCGGTCTGAGCATCGCTATTGTGCTGTTCATCCGCGCCCAGAGCCAGTTACCGGTAATTCACTGCCGTTTGACCGCTATTGAGCGGCCTTCCGTGCGACAGCGGCCTGCGGAACAGGCCGAATGGCTGGCTCAGCACGGCGACCGAATTGTAATGTACCAACTACGCGGCACCTTGTTTTTCGCCAAAACCGATCAACTGTTCGAGGAGATGCTGCCCGATCTCGACCGGCCCGCCTGGATAATTCTACACCTGCGGCGAGTGATGCAGATTGATCTGTCCAGCGTCCGCTTGTTACAGCAAATCGCGGCGCGGCTGGAAGCGCATGGCGGGGAACTGCTGTTTTGTGAAGTCCGTGAGGATCTGGGCCTGGGCCGGGATGTGGAACGCACCCTGCGCAAGATCAGCCTGCGTCCCGGTCGGCTGAATGTCCGCACCTTCAGCAGCGCTGATCAGGCTTTGGAATATGCCGAGAACGCTTTGTTGAAAGCGTTGGGGATCGCTGCCAACGTCGTGGAGCGGCGCATCAGTCTGGCTGATCTGGATCTGTGCCGCGACATGCAGCCGATTGAGTTGGCTGAACTCGCCGCAGTACTTCGGACACGCGAATTGGACAGCGGCGAGCGGCTGTTTGCTGCGGGAGATATCGGTGCGGAATTGTATCTGGTGCTGCGCGGGCGAATTGATATTCGTCTGGCCGCGACGGTGAACCGCCATAAACGACTAGCGATTTACGGGCCGGGCGCCGTGTTTGGCGATGTTGCCTTTCTCGACCCCGGACCACGCGCTGCTGAAGCCGTAGCGGTTCGACCGACTGAATTGCAGGTGTTGAACCGCGCCGATTTCAACCAGTTGCGACAAGCCTATCCCAATGCGGCGATTGCTCTGCTGTTGGCGCTCGGTCGCCTGCAAAGCCGGGCACTGCGCTGGAGCGCTAAGGAAATCCAGCAGCTCATTCAGTAGCCATCGGACGATCCGTGCCCCAATCGTTTGAGCCAACGATTTGACCTATTCCACGACTTGCCCGGCCCAGTCACGGGTTTTGAACCAGTAGTCATGGCGCTCTTTCAGCCAGCCGTCCTGCTGGCGCAGCATCACCCAGTTATTGAAGAAATTCAGCGCATCAGGATCGCCCTTGCGCAAGGCAAACCCTTCCGCACCCTGCACAAATGGTTCGGCGATGGGTAGGAACAGCGTATCGGGATGCTTTAATGCCTCAAAAGCAGGGGTCGGGGTGCTGGTAATGAAGGCATGAGCGTTGCCATTCAACACTTCTTGTAGCGCCAGCGCATCCTCGTCGAACTGCCGAAGCATGGCCTTGGGCAGCAACCGCTTGGCGGCAGTCGCCGGGGTCGCGCCGCGCCGCGCCGTCAACACTACTTCGGGTTTGTTGAAATCTTCGAGGGTGCTGAAGCCCGCCGCCCGTTGTTTGTGAGCCACCATATGCGTGCCGGAATTGGCGTAAGGCACGGTGAAGTTGACCGTCAGGTTGCGTTCCGGGGTGATGGACATGCCACCAATGATGATGTCGAACTTGCCCGTCAGCAGGGCCGGGATTATGCCGTCCCACGCGGTGGGGACGAATTCGGCTTTCACTCCCATGTCCTCAGCCAACCGGGTCGCAACGTCGATTTCATAGCCGATCAACTGACCGTTCTTGCCACGCATCGCCCAGGGGATAAAGGTGGACAAGCCAACCTTGATTGCACCGCGCTTTTTGATGACTTCCAACACGCTGCCAGCGGCCAGTTCCTGTTGGGGTTTCTGGGCGTTCGCCATGGGTGGCAAGAGCATCACCAGCGCCAGCGCAACAGTGGTAAGCAGAGCCAACAACCGGTTTCTCATAAATAGGTCTCCGAGGATGACAAGTTTCAGGCGCGAAGGTAGCGGACATTCCTGGTTTGAGCAACCGTGTTAACCGCTCGGTGGAAATCCGACAGTCGCCGTTGCGCAGAACAGCCATCGGCTATGGGTGAGAAAATTGTGCTCTATTTCGCCAGGGAGGATTAACGCAAATCGGCTGTAACTATTCGCGCTCTGTCTGCACAGCGGGTGAATCCATGACAGCAGCACACCGGATCGGTATGCTTGCCGGCCATGAGCATAAGCACGTTACCTCATGCGCGCCGGCGCCGCTGGCGATTGGCGCTCGATATCCTGGCGTTTCTGGCCGTACTATCAGGGCTGGGCTGGCTGATTGTCGAGGGCGCTGGCGCGTTGCACTACAACTGGCAATGGCACCGGATTCCCCCTTATCTCTACCGCATCGAGGACAGCACGTTCTACCCAGGCCCTCTGTTGCGCGGATTGGGCGTCACCTTGGAACTCACCGGTTGGAGCTTGTTACTCACCGTAATTCTTGGACTGGCGGCGGCGCTGCTGCAACGCTCCACCTCTTGGGCTGGCCATGCCATAGCGCGCACTTATGTCGAAATCGTTCGCAATACCCCATTATTAGTACAGCTTTATCTGGTGTATTTCATCCTGGCGCCCATTCTCGATCTGGATCGCTTCGTCGCGGCGATTCTGGCGCTGGCTATTTTCGAGGGCGCCTTTGCTGCGGAAATTTTTCGCGCCGGCATTGAGGCCATTCCCAAAGGCCAGTGGGAGGCGGGACAGGCACTCGGTCTGTCCTCCCATACGGTCCATCGCTTCGTCATTCTGCCGCAAGCGATTCGCCTGGTGCTGCCCCCATTGACCGGACTGGCGGTATCGCTGATCAAACACTCCGCCCTGGTCAGCGTCATCGCGGTCGCCGACTTGACCACCGAAGGCCGAAATCTGATCGCCGACACCTTCATGACTTTTGAACTTTGGTTTACTGTCGCCGCATTGTATCTAGTGCTCACCACCAGCCTGTCGCTGTTGGTCAGTTGGCTGGAGCGCCGCCTGCCAGCGCCCAGCGCCGGACATTGAATCATGCCGCCACGAAAACTGCGTTTTGGCTGGCTGGATGCGTTGATTCTGGCGGTTGCACTGAGCCTGGTCGGTTATGTGCTCTACCGGGCGCAATTCCATTTCCATTACAACTGGAGCTGGCACTTAATCCCCGGCTATTTCATGCGCCAGGACGCTGAATCGGGACAGTGGGTATTCAATCTGCTGGGGCAGGGTTTTCTGGCGACGGTGCGGCTAACCTTCTGGGGCGGGCTGCTGGCGGCGCTGATCGGTGGGGTCGTCGGAGTATGCCGGGTCGCCCACAGCCTGTTTCTGCGTCTGCTCAGTCGCGCCTATGTCGAGTTGGTTCGCAATATTCCACCGTTGGTGTTCATTTTTATTTTCTATTTTTTCATCAGCAGTCAGATGATGCTATTACTGGATGTGGAAAATCGGATCGCCGCCGCCAGCCCGGAAGCGTTGCGAGTCCTGACATGGTTGTTTGGTCCGCCAGAATTGTTACCGAACTTCCTGTCCGGGCTGATTTGTTTGGCGATGTTCGAGGGCGCCTATGTGGCCGAGATCGTGCGCGCCGGCATTGAGGCGGTTCCCAAAGGGCAGTCGGAAGCCGCCCGGGCGCTGGGGATGCATTCCGGCCAAGTATTGAGCGAAGTCGTGCTGCCGCAGGCGGTGGAAAAAATGATCCCGCCACTGGCCGGCCAGTTCATTTCACTGATCAAGGATTCGTCATTGATTTCGCTGATTTCCATTCAGGAACTGACGTTTACGGGAACAGAGCTGGCGGTATCTTCCGGGCGGGTGTTTGAAGTGTGGCTGACTGTAGCAGCGCTGTATTTTTTGCTGTGTTTCGGACTGGCGCGCTGGTTCCGGCGGGTGGAGCGGCGGTTGAGCCAGCACCGTCAGTATTGATCATTTTGGCAAGGTGCTTACATGCGCGTTGTGCTCAGGTGACTCGGTGTGTTTCACCGACAACCGTTCATTGACGGCATGGGTGTTCTTGCGTGATGCAGTCCATTCGATTTTAAGCTAATGACTGCAATTGGAACCCTCTCCCTGGATAGAGAGAGAGAGGGCTTTTAACGATTACAGAGCCAGTGACTTGCCCTTGGAGCCGAGATCTTCAAAAGCTTCGTTCAACCGGGCCACCATGTTCTGTTCGGCCAGCCGCAGATATTTGCGCGGGTCGTAGAACTTCTTGTATGGCTTGTCGGTTTCCGGATCGACCTGGTACAGGAAAGCCTTGGGATTTTCGGTCACAAATTTGCCAATCGCTTCGGAATAAGCGAATTGCAGATCCGTGTCGATGTTCATCTTGAACACGCCATAGCCGACTGCTTCAGTGATCTTGTCCTTCTCCGAGCCGGAGCCCCCGTGGAACACCAGATTTAGGGGTTTGGCGGCCGTCTTGTGCTGCTTTTCGATCAGCGCCTGGGAGTTCTTGAGAATTTCCGGGCGCAGTTGAACGTTGCCGGGTTTGTAAACGCCATGCACGTTGCCGAACGAGGCGGCCACCGAGAAATGACCGATGGGCGACAACCGATCGTAGGCTTGCAACACATCTTCCGGCTGGGTGTACAGATGGGAATTGTCAGCGCTTTCCTCCAGTTCGCTGCCAATGCCGTCCTCTTCGCCGCCGGTCACGCCCAGTTCAATTTCCAGGCTCATATTCAGCGGGGCCATGCGCTTGAGAACCCGTGCGCATTCGTTCAGATTAAATTCCATACTCTCTTCCGAAAGGTCGAGCATGTGTGAACTGAACAACGGCTTGCCGTGCTCCTTGAAATACGCTTCGCCATGATCCAACAGGGCGTCGACCCAGGGAATCAGACCCTTGTTGGCATGATCGGTGTGCAGCACCACGCACACGCCATAGTGTTCCGCCAGTAGGTGGGTGTGCAGCGCCGCTGACACCGCACCCAGCACTTTGGCCTTGGCGCTGTCCTTCAGCGCCTGCCCAGCGTAGAACTGCGCGCCGCCGTTGGAAAGTTGGATGATGACGTCGGCCTGATTCTTGGCCGCCGCTTCCAGCACTGCGTTGATTGTGCTGCTGCTGGAAACATTGACCGCAGGCAAGGCATAACCACCGGCCTTCGCGGCGGCGACCAGAGTCAGATAATCTTTGCCCGTGACAACGCCAGGTTTAAGCTGCGCCATGTGGATAATTCCTCATTGGTGGGAAGTAAATGAAAAGGTTGTTGCGAAATTTAGTATAGCCCGCGCCTCGCTGTCATGGTAGCCGCGTTGCGCGGGCTGGATGGATAGCGTACTAAAGCCGATCCAAAATACCCTATTAGCATTTATGCTGCTCGTCAAACCCACAATCACAGAATGCTTATCTCGAACCGGGCGTGACGGTCGCCGGGTGCGTCTGCCGCTGCGCTGGGTCTATCAGAGCGCCCTGCCCGCACAGGGTTTTTTCATTTCCGATTCCCAGGGAAATCACCGGGTCCAGCAGGCACACAATGAAGCGTAATTTTTCACTGCGGGTTTTGGTATCGTTACCACTCAATGATGAACTTAAAGCCCAGTGATTTCTTAGGCACGATTCCCAGGAGCGTCCGATGTCGCTGAACGCCATTCCCCGGGTTTTCCTGATCGGACCGATGGGCGCGGGCAAAACCACCATCGGCCGCCGGCTGGCGCAGGTGCTGCGTCGAGATTTTCTTGATAGCGATCAGGAGATTGAACAGCGCGCTGGCGCCAGTATCCCCCTGATCTTTGAGGTTGAGGGCGAAGCCGGGTTTCGCATCCGCGAGAAAGCGATGATTGCTGAATTGACCCAGCGCCCCGCTATTGTGCTGGCCACCGGCGGCGGCGCAATCCTCGATCCCGATAATCGCCGCTGTCTGGTAGGGCGCGGTTTCGTGGTCTATTTGCACGCCTCAGTCAACGAGCAGCTTTGCCGCACCCGCCATGACCATCATCGCCCACTGTTGCAAACCGCCAATCCCCACGCCCGTCTGGACGCGCTGTTTACGGTGCGCGATCCCTTATATCGGGATGTCGCCGATTTGACCATCGTCAGTGATGGCCAGTCGCCACGGATCATTGTCCAGAAAATTATCAATCATCTTCAAGAGGATAGCGTGTGTCTCATTCCCGCCCCATGAAAACTCTGCACGTTGAACTCGGCGACCGCCGCTATCCGATTTACATTGGCCCCGGCTTGCTGGGCCAGCCTGAATTACTACGCACTCATATCACTGGACGGCAGGCGCTAGTCGTCAGCAACACGACGGTCGGCCCGCTGTACCTGGAACCCGTCCGTGCGGCGCTCAGCGGGTTGCGTCATGAGGCGGTGATTCTGCCGGATGGTGAGCAGTACAAGACGCTGGACACGCTCAACGCCGTATTTACCGCGCTATTGAATCATCGTTTCGACCGGCATTGCACGATCATCGCCCTCGGCGGTGGGGTGATCGGTGACCTGGCCGGTTTCGCCGCTGCCTGCTATCAGCGCGGCATCCCGTTCATGCAAATTCCCACCACATTGCTGGCGCAGGTGGATTCCTCGGTCGGTGGCAAGACCGCGGTCAATCACCCACTGGGCAAGAATATGATCGGCGCGTTTTATCAACCGCAGTGCGTATTAGCCGACACCGACACTCTTGCGACCTTGCCGAATCGCGAGCTTAGCGCTGGCCTGGCTGAAGTGATCAAGTACGGACTGATCCGTGATCTGCCGTTTCTGGAATGGCTGGAGGCGAAGATGGACGCCCTGCTAGCCCGCGACGATGATGCATTGAGCGAAGCGATCGAGCGTTCCTGCCGTAACAAAGCGGAGATCGTTGCCGCCGATGAACGTGAAACGGACGAGCGGGCCTTACTGAATCTCGGCCATACCTTTGGGCACGCCATTGAAACCGGTGTGGGTTACGGGGAATGGCTGCATGGCGAGGCGGTGGCGACCGGGATGGTGATGGCTACTGATCTGTCTGCCCGGCTGGGCTGGCTGAGTCAGGCGCAGGTGGAGCGAGTACAAGCTCTGCTGGCGCGCGCCCACCTGCCGTTAAAACCACCGCCAACATTAACGCCTGACGCTTTCCTGCGCCTGATGGCGGTGGACAAGAAAGTCCAGGACGGTCGGTTACGACTCATCCTGCTGCGCGAGCTTGGGCAGGGCGTCATCGCTGATCAGTTCGATCCCCGGTTTTTGCAGGAGACGCTGGAACAGGCGCTTTTTCGTCACTGAAGGACCCCAGCGACTACGGCAACAAATCACTGCTAGCGATCGGATAATCAATCCCGGCTTGCGCCAAATCAGCGAAGGTCGTGGGTTGCCGAGCCGGGTTGATGTCTAATCCCAGCAGCAAACCAATCTGTGACAGCGAGAAAAGACCGCGCACCGCCGACTGACCGGTAGCCGGGTTAGTGTCCAATACCATCGCATGTTGCCGGTTGACCTGCCGCAGGGTAGCGATAATATCCCCGACCCGTGCTTTCGCCACGTCCTCCATCAGCAACACTTCCAGCTTGGGCTTGAGCGTCATGATATCGGCGACCAGCAAATCTTCCCAGGCGCCGCCCGCTTTGGTCAGGATGCGATCCGGCTTTTCCCCTTCAATATCGCGACTGGTGATCAACCCAATCACTTGTCGGTCGGCGTCCTGCACCAACAGCAGGCGCACACCGCGCTTGACCATGATTTCCAGCGCCTTGCTCAGTGGCGTCGCCAATTCCGTCGTGTAAGCAGTCACCAGGCTGAGATCCGTCATGACGGACAAGGCGGGATCGTCGATGGAGACTTGTTCGGGTAAGGATTGCTTCGGGCGAAAGTAGCCGGCGCCAGACTCCAGACGATGAAAAACCAGCGGATGATAAGCAGAAGACATCGAAAGCGACCTCCAATCGAAACATAAAATTTCTTTTCACCGTATAGAGTTTATACCGAACGAATGGATTAGATAAGCGAGTTCTTGCCGCACTCATCCTGACCTCCATCATCCTGGTAGCAACCCGGCCTGCTTGGTGATAACCTTATGCACCATAGTAAAATCGGTTCGGCCCAAGCCGCACCCGGTTAATATCCAACGCGAACGGCGGCGCCTTACCCCCCGTTTGGCGACTCTTTAAACCCACCACGCTTGCATTAAACAAACAGAGGAGAGTCCATACAATGGCAATCGCTCATGATGGTAAGAATCGTACCAGCAACGCCAAACTGTTGAGTTGGGTCGACGAGATCGCCGCCCTGACCCAGCCTGATCGCATCGTCTGGTGCGACGGCTCGCAAGAGGAATACGACCGGCTGTGCAACGAAATGGTCGCTTCTGGAACTTTCACCCGGCTGAATCCGGAAAAGCGGCCCAACTCTTTTCTTGCCCGGTCGCATCCGTCCGACGTGGCGCGTGTCGAGGATCGCACCTTCATCTGCTCGGAATCGAAGGACGATGCCGGCCCGACCAATAACTGGGCGCCGCCAGATGAAATGCGGGCTCAGTTGAAAGATCTCATGAACGGCTGCATGAAGGGCCGTACCCTGTATGTCATCCCCTTCAGCATGGGTCCCATCGGCAGCCCGATCGCCCAGATCGGTATCGAGCTCACCGATTCGGCCTATGTCGTGGTCAACATGCGGATCATGACCCGCATGGGTCAAAAGGTACTGGACACGCTGGGCAGCGACGGGTTCTTTATCCCGTGCGTCCATTCGGTTGGCGCCCCGCTGGCCCCCGGTCAGAAAGATGTGCCATGGCCGTGCGAGCCGGACATCGGCCGCAAAGCCATCGTGCATTTCCCCGAAACCCGCGAAATCTGGTCCTACGGCTCGGGTTACGGCGGCAACGCCCTGCTCGGCAAGAAGTGCCTGGCGTTGCGCATCGCCTCGGCGATGGCGCGTGACGAAGGCTGGCTGGCCGAGCACATGCTCATCCTCGGTCTCGAATCGCCCAAGGGTGACAAGACCTACGTGGCGGCAGCTTTCCCCAGCGCCTGCGGCAAGACCAACCTGGCCATGATCGTCCCACCCAAGGGCTTCGGCAAGTGGAAGGCGCTGACCGTCGGCGACGACATCGCCTGGATCAAGCCCCGGCCTGATGGCACGCTGCGCGCCATCAACCCCGAAGCCGGCTTCTTCGGCGTCGCGCCCGGCACCTCCAACGATTCCAACCCCATGGCGATGGAATCGATCAAGGCCAACACCATCTTTACCAACGTCGTGCTGACCGACGACGGCGACGTGTGGTGGGAAGGCATGGGCGTGGAGCCCCCGGCGCACGGCATCGACTGGCAGGGCAACGACTGGACGCCAGATTGCGGTCGGGTCGGCGCCCACGCCAATTCCCGCTTTACGGCGCCCGCCGGGCAATGCCCGACCATCGATCCGGCTTGGGAAGATCCCGCTGGCGTGCCGATTTCGGCCTTCATCTTCGGCGGGCGTCTGTCCAAGACCTTCCCGCTGGTCTACCAAGCCTACAATTGGAACCATGGCGTGTTCATGGCGGCCACCATGGGTTCGGAAGCCACTGCGGCGGCCATCGGCGTAACCGGCATCCGCCGCGATCCGTTCGCCATGCTGCCGTTCTGCGGCTACAACATGGCGGCGTATTGGGGTCACTGGATCAATATGGGCAAGAAAGCCGGCCTCAAGCTGCCCATGATCTTCCGGACCAACTGGTTCCGCAAAGACGCCAACGGCAAATTCGCCTGGCCGGGCTACGGTCAGAACATGCG
>JBAQIQ010000131.1:0-9793 GCA_049288935.1 Candidatus Competibacteraceae bacterium | reverse complement strand
GCACCTCCACCGCGCCCAATGCGCTGACCACCTCGCCGGCGCTCTGGGCCCAGGCGGAATGAAACGGAATCCAGCCAAGAATCAAGCCAAGACCCACCTGAATCAGCCAGACAAAACGCTGGCCGCTACAAGATCCACGCATGTTCTATCTCCCCGACCGACTATAGAAGTTTTAACTATCGGTTCTGCAAAGATTCTTGTGGAACCCACACCGCAGGTCGGGTCAAAGCGCCGCATTGTCCCGACCTGCGGATTGCCACTTGAACTCCATCAAAAGTATCGAAGAACCCCTTTCTTAAATTGAAAAAATCCCCTGGTATTGAATTTTTTCCGTTTAAACCCTGGAAAGACCCTATGACAAAGAACGGATACTCGCCTGGCGAAACGCCTCGCGCATCTCTGCAAAAGTTCGCGTGACCGGAAATTGCGGAAATTCATCAATCACATTCTGCGGGGGCCGAAACAGAATCCCAGCGTCCGCTTCCGCCAGCATCGCCGTATCATTGTAAGAATCGCCCGCCGCGATCACCCGGAAATTGAGGCCATGAAACGCCCGCACCGCCTGCCGCTTGGAATCGGCCTGGCGCAGCGTATAGCCCACGACCCGATCCTCTGCGATGTCCAGCCGGTGACAGAACAGCGCCGGCCAGCCCAGTTGCCGCATGAATGGCAAGGCGAATTCATAATAAGTATCCGACAGAATCACCACCTGAAACCGCTCGCGCAACCAGTCCAGACACTCCCGCGCCCCCTCCAGCGGCTCCATACCGGCAATCACCCGCTGAATGTCGGACAGCTTCAGCCCATGCTGATCCAGCAGCGCCAATCGCCCGCGCATCAACTCATCGTAATCGGGAATATCGCGGGTGGTCCGCCGCAGCGCCTCAATGCCGGTGCGCTCGGCGACATTGATCCAGATTTCCGGAACCAGGACCCCTTCCAGGTCCAGACAAGCCAATTCCATAAGAAGCCCCCTGTGAGGACAGTGAATGTTGTCCGACCGTCAAAACGGGAAAGAGCACTCATCGCTCTCGCCATGCTCGTAATGATACCGCACCACCCGTTATGACTCATCGAGCAAACCCACTAACTGCTCCGTGTTCAGTCGCAACCGCAACGCCAACACCATGATCAGATCAATCGCCGCCTTGGGATTCTTCTCCAGGAACGGCACAAAATCCTTGCGCTGAATCACTAACAGCTCGCAAGGTTCCAAAGTCGTGACGGTCGCCAAGCGGCCCAACCCATCCAGCATGGCAATCTCACCGACAATCTCTCCCATCCCCACCCGGCCCAGCACCACTTCCCGGCCATCCGTATCGGTCACGCTCGCCTTCAGCCAGCCACTCAGTACCACCATCATTTCTTCGCCGGGCGAATCTTTCTCGAACAGGACGTGTTGGCCCGGCAATTTCACGATATGCGCCATAGCCATGGTTTTCTCCAGACACGCATCGGAGAAATTACGGAATAGAAAACACTTGCGCAGAATATCAACCTGTCGCTGCTGCCGGGGAGTCATCGGAGCCCGCCCCAGGGTGAGCGCTGTGTGTAACTGGCTGGCCATCAAGGGACGCTTGATGCACACATAATCAGATTTGAGCATGAGCGCCGTCGAAGCCAGGATGTGAACCGCTTCTGGCTGACTTTGCCGATACTCATTCCAGAACAGCATCGCCCCTGGGTCATCGGCGTTGACAATAAAAATATCAGCCACTTCTCCACTCTCAGCCACCCATTTGTAAACGACCTCCTGGTTCCCGGCCAACGACAAAATGTTACGAATCATGCGGCGCTCCTTTTCAGGAAACCCCATGACATTGACAGAGGCTGTTCTTGACATGTTTTTAACCCTATTTTTGAATCTGTTATGACCGGCAAAATATCCTGGGGGCGTTAAGCCGTGTCAAGGCCAAAATAGCAAAGCACCCGTATCAGCCATGCAGCGTTGTTGAAATTGCTGCACCGATGACCCTCGGTGCGCCAGCGCTCAACCTGGCGGCGCGGGCCGTCAGTCATCGCCCTCTTTTCAAGCCTTCCAGCATGGTCTAAAGTTGCAACGCTCACTAGCCGATAATATGGACGACACTCTAGGACTTCACAGGATCTCACCGCATCAATCAGCCATGGCGACTAATCCCAATAATGTTCTTACCCAGCCGGGCGGTCAACTGAGTGGGTTAGCCAGACAACTCGTCCTGAACCACCTGCTTGACGAAACCGCCGCGCTTAAAGCCATTGAGCAATCGCGTCGGGAGAATCTGCCCTTCGTAGCTTATCTGGTGGACAACAAGCTGGCCCGCGACAAGGATATTGCCCGGCTGGCTTCGCGCAGCTTTAATCTGCCGCTGTTCGATCTCGACGCCCTGGACATCGACAAGGCTATCGTCCAGTTGGTCGATGAAAAGCTGTTGCGCCAGCATCACGCCTTACCGTTGTTCAAGCGAGGCCGGCGGCTGTTCGTTGGCGTTAGTGATCCGACGAATCAGCGGGTGCTGGAAGACATCAAGTTCCAGACCCGCCTCGATATCGAACCGGTCATCATCAGCGAGACTCAGTGGATCAAGGCGATCGAAACCGTCATTGACTCGCAGGGGTCGGTGATGGTCGATCAGGACATGGGCGATCTCGATTTCAGCGCCGAAACGGATGCGGCCAAGGTCGAAACCCTCACCCAGTCCGATGCCGACGATGCCCCGGTGGTGCGCTTCATCAATCAGGTCATTCTTCAAGCCATCAATCGGGGCGCTTCCGACATCCACTTTGAGCCCTATGAAAAAATCTATCGGGTACGCTTTCGCCAGGACGGCATGCTGGACGAAATCTACAAACCGCCGGTGACCATGGCGCCCCGCCTGGCCGCCCGGCTCAAGATTATGGCCCAGCTCGACATCGCTGAACGCCGGGTACCGCAGGACGGACGCCTCAAACTCTATCTGACCAAGCAACGCGCCATTGACTTTCGTGTCAACACCATGCCCACCCTGTGGGGTGAAAAAGTCGTGCTGCGTCTGCTCGACCCCAGCAGCGCCCAAATGGGCATCGATGCACTGGGTTATGAGCCGCACCAGAAAGAGCTGTTTATGAACGCCATCCACAAGCCGCAAGGCATGGTGCTGGTCACCGGCCCCACCGGCAGTGGTAAAACCGTATCGCTATACACTGCGCTCAACATCCTCAACACCCCTGAAGTCAATATCTCGACCGCCGAAGACCCGGTGGAAATCAACCTGGCGGGCATCAACCAAGTCAACGTCAACCCCAAGGTCGGTATGACATTCGCCAACGCCCTGCGCGCTTTCCTGCGCCAGGACCCGGATATCGTCATGGTCGGCGAAATCCGCGATCTGGAAACCGCCGAAATCTCCATCAAGGCCGCCCAGACCGGCCACATGGTGTTGTCCACCCTGCACACCAACAGCGCCCCCCAAACACTCAACCGGCTGATGAATATGGGGGTCGCCCCCTACAACATCGCCTCCAGCATCACCTTAATCATCGCCCAGCGCCTCGGGCGGCGACTATGCCCGCACTGCAAGGAAAAGGTGACTATCCCGACGGAGGAACTGGTCAATCAGGGTTTTCGCGAAGACGAGATCAAGGATCTGACGATCTATAAGGCGGTGGGTTGCGACCAATGCACCCGGGGTTACAAGGGCCGGGTGGGCATCTACGAAGTCATGCCGCTATCCGAAGAAATGGGCCGGATCATCATGGCCGGCGGCAATTCGATTCAGATCGCCGATCAGGCCCGCCGCGAAGGCATCAACGATCTGCGCCAATCGGGCTTAAACAAGGTCCGCATGGGTCTGACCAGCCTCGAAGAAATCAACCGAGTAACAACGGAATAACCGCTGTGGCCAAACAACCGACGCTGGCGAAAGCCAAGAAGAAGGAAGAAGAGCCGACTTTTAAATGGGAAGGCACCGATAAACGAGGAGTTCGCGTCAAGGGCGAATTGCGGGGCGCTAACCCAAACCTGATCAAGGCTGAATTGCGCCGGCAAGGCATTCACCCGCTCAGCGTCAAGAAAAAGGCCAAACCGCTGTTCACTCTGGGCGACAAGATCGTCCCCAAGGACATCATGCTGTTTACCCGCCAACTATGCACTATGCTCACCTCCGGTATTGCCGTGGTGCAGGCGTTGGACATGGTCGGCAACAGCAACCGCAAACCCAAGGTCAAGCAACTGATTCTCGACGTCAAGGCCGAGGTGGAAAGCGGCACTGCTTTGTCAAAAGCCTTCGCCAAGCATCATCTCTATTTCAATGACCTGTATTGCAGCCTGGTGCATGCTGGCGAGGAAGCCGGCGTCCTTGAGGTGTTGCTGGACAAGATTGCGACTTATCTGGAAAAGTCCGAGGCGTTGAAGGTCAAGGTCAAAAAAGCGCTGACTTACCCGGCGATCGTGTTGGTGTTTGCTTTTGTCGTGACCGCCGTTTTGCTGATTTTCGTGATCCCGACTTTCGAGGAGCTGTTCAAGGGCTTCGGCGCGGAGCTGCCGGCGCTCACCAAGTTCGTGATCGAACTGTCTGCCGTTTTTCAGAAATACTGGTATTTGATTCTCGGCGGACCGGTCATCGCCGTTGTCGGCTTTATCGAAGCGCGCAAGCGTTCACGAGTCTTCTATCAGTGGCTCGACCGCATGGTGCTGCAAATGCCACTGATCGGCGACCTGGTGGCGACTTCAGCCAATGCCCGTTTCGCCCGTACCCTGTCCACCCTCTTCGGCGGCGGCGTGCCGCTGGTGGACGCCCTGCAAAGTGTCGCCGGCGCCACTGGCAACTATGTCTATGAAAAAGCCGTGCTGGAAATGCGTGAGTCCGTCTCTATCGGTCAGCAGCTTAATTTCGCCATGCGCCAAAGCAGCTTGTTCCCCGACATGGTGATTCAGATGGTCGCTATCGGCGAGGAGGCCGGTTCGCTGGGCGACATGCTGGCCAAGGTCGCGGATTTCTATGAGGCCGAGGTCGATCAGAAGGTCGATACGCTGACCACCATGATTGAGCCGCTGCTGATGGCGTTCCTGGCAGGCGTCGTGGGTACACTGGTCATCGCCATGTACCTGCCTATCTTCAAGCTGGCGGCAGCCATCTGACGGTGCGCGGTCTGGCTCATGGCTATCGTAGAACTGCTGGCGGACTCAACGGCGCTGTTCGTGATCCTGGCTGTGCTGCTGGGCCTGATCGTCGGCAGTTTTCTCAACGTCGTCATTCACCGCCTGCCGTTGATGATGGAGCGGGAGTGGCGGACGCAATGCGCGGAACTGTTGGGTCAGCCGACGGCAGATGGTGAGCAGCAGCCGGCGTTGAACCTGTGGCGACCCCGTTCGCGCTGCCCACACTGCGGCCATCTGATCAGCGCGGTGGAAAATATTCCGTTGTTGAGCTACCTGCTGCAACGGGGCCGCTGCGCGCATTGCAACGCGCCCATCAGTATCCAGTATCCACTGGTCGAGGCGGTGAGCGGGCTGCTGGCCGGTGTCGTCGCCTGGAAACTCGGCTTCGGCTGGCCGGCGGCGGCGGCGCTGATTTTCACCTGGACGCTGCTGGCCGCCAGCGTCATCGACTTTCGTCATCAATTGCTGCCTGATGACTTGACCCTGCCCTTGCTGTGGCTGGGGCTGGGCGTCGCCCTGTTCGGACTATTCGCCGATTTACCCAGTGCCGTGATTGGCGCTATGGCCGGTTACCTGGCGCTCTGGCTGGTTTATCAAGCGTTCCGGCTATTGACCGGCAAGGAAGGCATGGGTTTTGGCGACTTCAAGTTGTTGGCGGCATTGGGCGCTTGGACGGGCTGGCCCTACTTGATCACAATCATTATTCTCTCATCGCTGGTCGGTGCGGCGTTCGGGCTGGCGCTGATCCTGTTGCGCCAGCGGGATCGCCAGATTCCCATGCCATTCGGCCCATTCCTGGCCGCCGCCGGCTGGATTGCGCTGTTGTGGGGCGAGTCGATCAATGCAACTTATCTGCGTTGGCTGGGCGGATAGCGGTGCTGACCGTTGGATTGACCGGCGGCATCGCTAGCGGCAAGACGGCCGTCAGTGATCGGTTCGCCTGCTATGGCGTTCCGGTCATCGATACCGATGTGATCGCCCGTGAGCTGGTGGAGCCGGGTCAGCCCGCGCTGACGGAAATTGCCGCTGAGTTTGGGCCGGAATGCCTGGATTCGGCGGGCCATCTCAACCGCGCTGCGCTGCGCGCCCAAGTGTTCGCCGATGCAGCGGGTCGCCGACGCCTGGAAGCGATCCTGCATCCCCGGATTCGCGCCGTGGCCCAGAAACGCATCGCTGCCTTGACTGCGCCTTACGGCTTGCTGGTGATTCCTCTGCTGGCGGAAACCGGCATGACCGACCTGGTCGACCGGGTGCTGGTGGTGGATGTGTCCGAGGCCGAGCAAATTCGCCGGGTCATGGCGCGTGACCGGATTGACGAGACCCAGGCGCGGCGCATTCTGGCCGCCCAAGCCAGTCGCAGCCAGCGGTTGGCGCTGGCGAGTGAGGTTTTGGAAAACTTCAGCGATTTCGAGAGGTTGGAATTGCGAATCGCTGATCTGCATCAGCATTATCTACGAATAGCCGCTGGCCGATTGGTCTGACAGCCGCCCTGCATTTCAGACCTTCCTCTCTCCTATCGGTAAAGAGCGAGCGAGCCCCCGCTAGATGACCGTTCATCACCTACACATGAGGCGTTGCTGTGTCCCAGGCTACCTGCTATGAGCAGCCGCTTAATGAGCGGGCACGGGCTTTGTTGCGACTGGAGTTTCTGTTCCAGCACATTGATCATGCGATGGTTGGCCACTCCATCTGGGATAGCCGCGCAGCGTTACAGGGCCTGTTCGATATCCTCGCTGTCACCGGGCGCAACGAGTTCAAGAAGGAGTTACTCAAGGAACTGGAACGGCATGCGTCCACCCTGAATCGCCTGCGGCAAACCCCCGGTGTCGACACGTTCGCGCTATCGGACATTCTGACGGAAATCAGCGCCGTCATCTGCCAGATTCACCGGCCAAACAGCCTGGCGCTGGATATCGTTCGCCAGAATGAATTTCTCGGGGTCGCCCAAAAACGCTTTCAAGTGCCGGGTGGGGCCTGCCGGTTCGACCTGCCGGCGTTGCATTATTGGCTGCAACAGGAGAGCGCCATGCGCAACCAGCATCTACAGGAATGGCTGGCGCCGTTCGCGCCGATGCGGGATGCGGTGTTCCTGATTCTGCGGCTGATCCGCAGCAGCGCCACGTTCCAGTCGGAAATAGCGGCCAGCGGCTTTTTCCAGCGCGCCCTGGACGCTAACGCGCCCAATCAGTTGATCCGGGTCTGGCTACCGTCTGAGGAATCCCGGTTTCCTGAAATCAGCGGTGGCCGGCATCGCTTTACCATTCGCTTTCTGGAGCAACCGGACCCTAACCGCCGGGCCAACGCCAGTGTGGAGGATGTGGCGTTTGAGCTGGCCTGTTGTGTCATTTAAACGCCGTTGCATCAACCCTATCCGGTTTATTTTTCAACGGACGGCGCGCCCGATGGAGCGGGTGGTGCAGCGCCTAAACGCTGTTGCATCAACCCTATCCGGTTTATTTTTCAACGGACGGCGCGCCCGATGGAGCGGGTGGTGCAGCGCCAGCCGGTTGTTTTTCAAGCCGATTCGCCTTAAAAGCGCTCAGGGTGCTCAACACTGGACCATTTTCAGCGCTGCGAACGGAGACTTCGATCCGGCGCAAATCGGGATCGTTGGTTTTGAAAAAACGGATTTGCCAATGCCAGGGGCGCTGGGCCAGCTCCGTGCTGCCTTGGCGGGAGCCTTCCTCAGGCCAGCGTTCAGGGTCCAGCATCTGCTCGTTGACCTGATTGAGCGCCACCCAACTGGCAAAGGTTTGATCGCGCAAATAGGCCGTGCTGGCGATGCTTTGCGTCGCCGCGTTAATAATCGCACCCATGGCGATGGCCAACACCGCCAGCGCCACCAGCACCTCCAGCAAGGTAAAGCCGGCCACACGCCTCACGGTGTCACCGCCCCGGCGGTCAACCGGCCCACGGCATCGCCAGCGACTCGATAGAGCGGCGCATTCGGCGATGGATCATCAACGAAGCGGAACACGGCAACGAAATCAGTGATTTCTCCGCTATTCAGCAACAGAACCTGGGGAAAGCTGATTTTTTCCAGCGGCGCCGGACGCTGATCCACCCACAGGCCCAGCGCCATATCCTCAGGCAACGCATGACGAATCAAGGTATCCGTCACATCAGGCGGAACCCAAGCGCCCTGTTCATCCAGACTCAAAATAACGTAACCCTGCCGGCCAAACTGCACACCACGAATCTCCCCGGTCAGGATCGCTTCCTGCTGCTGCAATTCCACCAGCGCCGCCAGCCGCTGTCCTTCCTCCGCCAGTCGATCTCGGGGACCGCCGCCGACCGACAACACCGCCAGACTGGTGAGAATGCTGATGAGCACCAACACCACCATGATTTCCATCAAGGTAAAACCGCGTGACCTGACCATCGGGCAACCCCTCAGCGCCGGTCCTCATTCATCAAGATTCCAGTGACCGATATCCGCATCCACGCCCTCGCCGCCCGGTTGACCGTCAGCGCCCAGCGAATAGATGTCGATCTGCCCATGCTGACCGGGATTGAGATACAGATACGGCTTCTCCCAGGGATCCTTGGGCAACTTGTCCAGGTAGCCGCCCTCCTGCCAGTGCGGCGCATCCGCCGGCTTCTGCACCAGGGCCTCCAAGCCCTGTTCTGTCGTTGGATAACGGAAATTGTGCAACCGGTACAGATCCAACTGACTTTTAATCACGCGGATATCCTGTTTAGCCTTGACCGTTCGGGCCTTGTCCGGGTTGTCCATGATGCGCGGCACGACGACTGCGGCCAGGATGCTGAGAATGACCACGACTACCATCACTTCAATCAGAGTGAAACCGTGGACTGACCGGCGAATGACTGCTTGCGCTGGTCGGGAGGCTATCAACGACATGAGGGTTTCCTTATTCAAGGCATAGGGGCCAGTGGCGGGATCGATCGGCAGGAACCATGGCCCTGCCCCCGCTCTCACCGGGAGCGAGGGGGGGTCGGGATCGCTGCTCAGCAGGAAGATCCGCCACGGGCAGCGGTTTCGCTACGGCAACTCCAGGATTTCCAGCAGCACCAGGCCGGTGGTGTCATCGACCCCATGCACCAAGACGGTGTAGGGCGTCCGGGGGTTGAGGGTGAGCAGCAGCGCCGGTTCCCGCGGGTCGGGCGGGGCCAGGCCGGCGGCGGTAATGGCGGCGGCCTCTGGACTCTGCGCCCAGTCGTCATTCTCCGCCAGCACTTGCCCGTCCAGCGTGGTCAGCGTCAGGCGCGGATTCTCCAGCAACGGATCGCCCAATTGCGCCTCGGCCAAGGTGGGTCCCAGCACCCGCACCAGGATCCGCCGGGGGGTGTCGCCGCCGTCGAGAATCAGCCCGCCAATCAGTAGATCGTCGCCCCGCCCGACCCAACTGCGGCTGGACAGGTTGATCAGCCGGGGATTGAGGGCGACGGTGCGTTGCGGGTCAAGGATTTCCACCAGCGCCAGGCCGGTGGCGGCGTCCACCCCGTCCACTAGGACAGTGTAGGGTACGTCTGGATGCAGGGTGAGCAGCAGGGCCGCTTCCTGGGGGTGGGCCGGGGCGTAACCGAGGGCCTGCAAGTCGGCGGCGTTAGCGGCTTGGCCCCAGTCATCATTTTCCGCAATCGGTTCGCCGGTGACGGTGGTGACGCGCAACCGGGGGTTGGCGAGCGGGGCGGCCAGGCCGGCGTCGG
>JBAQIQ010000130.1:0-1713 GCA_049288935.1 Candidatus Competibacteraceae bacterium | reverse complement strand
GAGACGATGTTGGCGCTCCGGCTCAACCGGGCTCACCGGGAGTGGGAGACCTATTGGCAAGGGGTCGAAAAAGAAGCCGCATGAACCGGTCATTTCGTCGGTGCATCACTTTGAATCACACCCGGCGCCGACCGCATCGGCATGCAGCGCGCGAATCAAGCCCGACGCATAGTCCACTTCGTATTTGGTGGTGGCAATGACCGTGGACGGCGAGGTTTCCAGGATCAGCGGCACGGTCGAATCCAGGAACTTGTTGGCCAGCGGCACCCAGACATCCAGGACTGTGGTGACCGCTTCATCAGTGACCGTGTCATTGGTCTGAGTCAGCGTGGTGACATCCGCGCCGATGACCAGGCTCAGCAACTCCGTCGGCATGGAGTTGAATTCCATGGTCATGGTGCCCGGGTCGGTCGGCTTGGCCACCGAGGCCAGCGCTTCACCCCAACTGCCTTCCATGTTGGAGATCAGCCGTTCCTGTTCCTGCTGAATGCTGTTGAGTTCGAGTTTGGTGATGTTAACCGGCCCCAGAAACTGGGTGGGGGCCACGTCTCCAATGTACAGGCCATAGTTCAACCGGCACTGCACGTACATCGGGCGATGATTGTAAGCCATGAGCGTATCCGTAATTAGAATTGCGAAAGGGTTTCAAAGGTTTGCTGCCAGGTCACGCCCCAGGCGGCGACGCGCAGCAAGTTGACCTGCCCGGTGTACAGGTTGGCGGCGGTGAGGGTGTCTTCCGGGGGGAGTTGCGCGCTGGCCAGTCCCCAGTTCTGGTGCGGCAGCCAGGTCAGTAAATCAAACACGGTATCCAGGGCCTGGTCCTCGCGTTCCACCGTGGCCGACCCCTTCACCAGCAGCAGCAACGACCAGTGCAGCGTCGCTTCCCAACTGCGCGCCGGGCGATAAACCCGCAAGCCGGTTAATCGAGTGCACGACAGCCACAACGCCGGGGCCTGGCTGAGCAGCAAGGGCAGTTCCTGATCAGCAAACGCGCCGCCGTGCGGCTCGACGGTGAACGTGGGGTAGCGGGCCGCGAGGGTGGCGACGATGGCATCTTGAATCGCGCTGGGCGTCAAAGTCTTCCCCTGCCGAATAAACGGTCATTACTGGTCGTGTAAAGGGTCGTTGAAGCGCCGTTCCCGGCGGGGCGTTGCGGCAAAAGTTCGCCTCGGGCGATGGCTTCCAGCGTCGCCAGGGCGTCCTGATAGCGCTTCTTGCGGTCGGCGAAATCTGCCTGGCTGGCCAGCACGGTCGGGGTGGCCAGATACAGCGCCAAATCGACCGCCAGCGTGATCACCCAATCATCCACCGGATCGCTGAGCGGCACCGTCCAGCCGATCACCCGCAAGGCGCGGTCGATGATCGCATCGGCGGCGCTCAGCGCCAGGTCAATGGCGGCGGTATCCAGATCGCCGTTGCTGTCGCGCGGGCCGGCCTGGGCGAGTTCGCCGGGGTAGCGGGCGTCAATGTCGGTTTGCGCGGCGTAGGTCATGTGGATTCCTGATCGTGAGCAGGGTACGCAGTGCTACGCAGTGAGTAGTGAGTAGGGTACGCACTGCGTACCCGACATCAGATCAACCCAACAGGATGGCGACGTGTTCCGGCTTGAGGCAGGCGACGCCCCAGGCGATGGCGACTTCGTAACTGTTGGCGTGGTAGCCGGGATACATCGCTACGTCGAAGCTCAGCCCGGAGGCCGGATCGCTGACCGTG
>JBAQIQ010000129.1:0-2822 GCA_049288935.1 Candidatus Competibacteraceae bacterium | reverse complement strand
CCGGAACACGCTGCCCTGGCCAGGCGCGCTCGCCGCCGCGATGCGGCCGCCCATCATCTGGACGAAAGAGCGGGTGATGGCCAAGCCCAGGCCGGTGCCCTGGCTATCGGCGGCATGCGCCTGGACGAAGGGCTGAAAGATGGTCTCCAGCGATTCGGGCGGGATGCCGGAGCCGGTGTCCTCCACCTCCAGCTCCAGCCACGTCCGCCCCTCCTCCACCCGGGTCCGGGCGCGCAGGGTCACGCCGCCCTCCCGGGTGAATTTGACCGCGTTCCCCAGCAGGTTGATCAAAATCTGGCGCAGCTTGCCCGCGTCGGCCACGACGAAGCGGGCCGTGTCCGGTGCGATGTCCACCGTGAGCGAGATGCCCCGGCTTTCGGCGCGGACGTGGATCATGGTCCCGATATCCTCCAGCAGGCGCGGCAGATCGAACAGCTCGCTCGCCAGTTCGGTCTTGCCCGCCTCGATCTTGGACAGATCGAGGATGTCGTTGATCATCGCCAGCAAATGCCCGCCGCTGCGGTTGATGATGCCGAGCTTCTGCTTTTGATCCTCGGTGGCGTTCCGGTCGCACGCCAGCATCTCGGAAAAGCCGAGCACAGCGTTGAGCGGGGTGCGC
This sequence comes from Candidatus Competibacteraceae bacterium, assembly GCA_049288935.1. Lineage (GTDB taxonomy): Bacteria > Pseudomonadota > Gammaproteobacteria > Competibacterales > Competibacteraceae > UBA2383. Next base: position 2,203 of record JBAQIQ010000129.1, on the reverse strand, counting down.
AGCTCGTGCGACATGTTGGCCAGAAACATGCTCTTGGCGCGGTTGGCGGATTCGGCGTCGTCCCTGGAGCGCCGCAGCTCGACCTCGGACGCCTTCAGCTCCGCTTCGGACGCCTTCAGCTCCGCTTCGGACGACCGCAGGTCCGCCTCGATGCGCCGGCGCCGGGCGATCTCTTGCGCCAGCTTGCGGTTCCAGTAGAGGAACGCGAACAGGATCAGCGTCGCCACCGCCACGACTTGCCACACCAGGGAGTAGTCGATGCGAGACAGGATCTTCTGCGGGTCCCACTTGGCGTTGATCGCGTCGCGCTCGTCGGGCGTCATCGCGGCCAAGCCCTTGTCGATCAGGCTGGCCAGCTCCGGCCAGTCTTTGCGGATCGCCATCGCCTGGGCGTGGTCACCGTAAGGCGTGGGCGCCGCCACCGTCAGATTGGCCAGGCCCATTTCCCGGATCAGATAACTGGCGTTGACCAAGTTGCCCACGTAGGCGTCGGCCTGTCCGTCGGACACGGCGCGCAGCGCGTCCTGAGGCCGGTCCACTTCCGCGATCTTGATATCCGGGTAGTCCGCCTTGAGCTTGTCCGTCATGAAATAGCCTTTTTCCGAGGCGACGGTCTTGCCCTTCAGGCTGTCGAGCCCACCGATGAAGGGGCTGTCTTTGCGCGCGTAGATCGCCCAGGGCATCCACAGATAATTCTGGGTCAGGGCGAAATCCTTTTCCCGCTCGGGCGTGCGGTGCATGGTCAGGAGCAGATCTAAATGGCGGCGCTCTTCCTTGACATCCCGCACCGATTCCGGCCAAGTGAAGGGATAGACGTATTTGACCGCGAAGCCGAAACGCTTGGCGATGGCGTCGAGATGATCGACCGACATGCCCGCCGGGACCGGTTTGGTGAACATGTAGGGCGGCCAGTCGCCGACCCGGACCCGCACCGTGTGCTTGGCGTCCAGCCAGCGCCGCTCCGCCTCTGTGAGCGCGAGCGTCGGATCGGGGCGTTTGCCCGCCCGGATGCTGCCGATATAGCGCTCGGTGATCGCCAGGCGCTCTTCGGCGGGAATCGTCGCCAGCGCCTTGTTGACGATCGCGTGCAGCTCCGGCCAATCCTTGCGGATGGCGTAGCGCAACACGATTTCGCTGTCCGGCGGAAAAAACGCCACCCCCACTTCGGTCACGGTGCGCTGCTGCATCTGATAGCTGAAAGGGATACCGCTGAATACGGCGTCGACCTCGCCCTGAAGCAGGGCGGTCAGCAGTTCGACGTTGTCGGCTTTCGGCACCATGACCAGGTTCGGGTGGCTGTTCAGCAGCTTTTCCTCCGCCACGTTGCCGACCCGATAGCCGACCCGCTTGCCGGCCAGGGACGCCATATCCCGGTAGACGGCCAGATCGCCCTTGCGCACGAACACGTTGCTATAGGTGCTGTAGGTGGGGTCGCTGAACAGGAAAAACGGCTCCCGCTCCTTCTGGTGGGTCGAGTTCAGCAAACCGTCGATTTCCTTGCGCTTGGCCCGCTCTACCATGTCTTTCCAGACGCCTTGCTCGATGCGCAGGTTCAGGCCGGTGAGGGCGTTGATGCGGGCGAGAAAATCGGCCTCAATGCCGGTGACGCGACCGTCCGGACCGTTGATGATATAGGGTTGCCAGCTCCGGTCGATGCCCAGCGCGATGCGCGGATGCGCCTCGATCCAGGCGCGCTCGGCGTCGGTCAGCGGGACCGTCACCTGGACCAGGCGCCGCTCCATCTCCCGGTAGTAGCGATCCTTGATGCGCAGCCGCTCCTCCGCCGAAATCGCGGCGATGGCCTTGTCGAGCAGGGCCGTCAGCTCCGGCCAATCCTTGCGGATCGCGAAGACCAGTTCGAGCGGCGGGCCGAGGCGGAAGAGGGGTTGGAGGCGCGCGGCCTCGCTTTTCTGGAGCTGATACTCGGTGATGATCGAGCCGACAAAGCCGTCCAGCTCCCCGCCGAGAGCGGCGGCGAACGCCGCTTGCTGGCTGCCCGTCGCGATGGCGCGCACGCCCGGAACGGACGCCAGGGTTTTTTGCTCGAACAGGTTGCCGCTCTGGTAGCCGATCCGCTTGCCGGTCAGATCCTCGACCGAACGGATGCTGGTGGCATTCTCGTTCCTGGCGTAGAGGTATTTCCGGTCCGTCATGTAGGGCTGGGTGAAATCGGCGAACGCGCGGCGCTCTTCGTGTACGGCAG
>JBAQIQ010000128.1:0-4120 GCA_049288935.1 Candidatus Competibacteraceae bacterium | reverse complement strand
TCCACAAAAAATATCTGGCACAGTACGTCGCTCTGTTTGAGTGGGCCCACAACCTCAAGCGAGTGACTCCGAGTTTCCTGCGAATCCTGATGATTCCGCGCTCCATCTGTTTACCGATATGAGCGAATATATTTTAAGATAAAACGGATGGCGAAAATACCTAATCCACAACTCGCAAAGGAACGCTATATGCTTATTGATCCCTTGCTCTTTAATGTATTTTGGCTCAATTGGTGATCCAGATAGCACACATCTAAAATTTGCGCCTCTCGCCAACTTGGTTCCTTCCTTGGCTTCATCCGATTTCCCCACTTGGATAGTAAACCGATACTGATCACCCTCAATCACTGGCTGAACATAGGCTTCTTTGCCTTCCTTGCTGGATAAAATGAAGGTTGAAGCCAGTGGCACATCGACATGCGAGAACGCGGGATTCGGACTCTTGACCGTCCGCGCCCAAATCCAAGCAATCACCGTCAACTTCTGTCCAACCAATGGTTTTAAGTCAGGTCGCTCTTTCGTCATCTCTGCGGTAATCTCAATCGGCGGATACAAATGGCCGATCCGTTTCTGGGCTTCTTCCCGCATCCAGGCCCCGTAATACCGCACATCCTCGGCTAATCCTTGCGCCCCTTTCCAGGACCCGGACGCGCCCATTTTCTTCCGCGCTTCGGGATTGACCGGCGGTTGTCCCGCGAACTTGGGCGGAATCTCGATCATCGCCTTGTTGATCAGCACCGCTACCGGATTCAAATCACTGGCGTAGGCTTCCAACCCCAACCGTTGCGCTTCCAACGGAATCGAACCGCCACCGGCAAAGGGATCATGCAAAGCCGGGAGCTTGTCCGGGTTGAACAGTTCAGCGGCTTGCGGATGATCCTTATTCAGTTCACACACTTCCCGCCATGACCGGCGAATTTCAGTGCGAGCGCGTTCCAAGACGACTTCGTTGGTGGTGTTTTCCCACTGCACCAAGTCCTCAATGATCTTGAACAGCCGTTTCCGCTCCTCGGCGGCTTTCTTCTTCTCCATCCCGTATTTGAAACCGCCGCCCTGCTGATAGCCCGGATCATTGACCATCTGCGCAAAAATCACTGCCCGTGCTGCGGCTAACGGTCGCCGCGCCCACCATAGATGCAGCGTGGACGGATGACCATGCCGGATTGACTTCTCCCGCGCCGCTGCGACGTTAATTACATCCAGCGGGAGGGCAACTTCAATCAGCTTGCGGGGGGATTTAACGGGGTGGGTCATAAAATTAAAATCCTTGTAACGACCAGCGAAAAGGGGCGCTGGCGACAAACTCCGCAATATCAGCGGTATCAGCCAAGGCACAAATAATGTCGGTATAGTTTTTCCGTTGCCGCGCCAATGCTGGCGTATTGAGACCCAGAATAGTCAATGTGGCGCTGGCTTGCTGTTGTTCTTCTTCCGTAAGTCCTAATGCGGGAATTAGCTTGCCATCCAAAGCCATCAAGACAAAAAATCGATTACATCCCAATCGCGGTTCAATCGGCAACGCTTGACTTTTTCTATGGTGGCCGCAGTGGTTTGGATCATTGCAACTGTGGGCCAAATTATCATAGACGAACATCAGGCGAGGATGAGCAGATCGGGTCTTGATGTGTTCGATATGCCCGTCCTGTTCGTCCAGATAGCCTTCACAATAAACACATAACCCCTCCTGTTCACGGTGAAGTTGCTGCCGAACCAAGGGGCGGACAGAGGCAAAAGCCGGGTCATCCCAACCGCTACCGGGATGCTTGCGCCGGTAGGTGCGGAGTTCCTCTGGTTCCGATTGCCGATGTTCCAGTTCAACCATCGGCTAAACCACCGGGGTGTGAGCGGCTTTACGCGCCAGAAACTCGAACAGGGCAGTCTCAGCAGGATTGAACTCAAATCCAGCCTCATCCAACCGGGCCTTGATAGCACGAGCCTCGGCGGAATCGCCCTGTCCGGCACGGGCTAACTGTTCGTACTTATGAAGGTCAGGAAGAATCGCCGGGCAGTCCGGGCGGGGGTGCGCCCCCATCACCTGCGCCAAGGCATCGCCGGACTCATGGCCCAACGGGCTAATGGGCGGCTTTTGTGCAGTCCATTGACCATCAGCGTCGCAGGCCAACATGCGGATGTTGTTTTTCCCCAAAGTAGTCAGCACTTGTGGACTATGCGTCGTCACAATGAACTGGGTTTCAGGAAACGCATTGAACAAATCATCTAGCACTTGCTGCTGCCATTTCGGATGCAGATGAAGATCAATTTCATCCACCAACATGAGCGCCGGAACCCGATGCGGCCCGTGCGCTCCGTGCAGATGGCTATTACCTAACGCCAATCGCCGGGCAAAATCCATCCCCAGCGCCAACATGCTCTGATAGCCCTGACTCAGTTGGGAAGCCTGGAGAAGCGTACTGGTTTTCTCTTCTTCAACCACAAATTTGTGCTTTTCAGTGAAATGCGGGTTTTGGTAGCGTCCGTGGAGGAGCAGCACAATGGCCGCTCGAACCTGTTGAAGCAACGGCGACCGGTCAAAGTCCTCCTCTGCCCGACCGATGTTCAATCGCAATTCGCTGGATTCTTCGGCATCAAACCACATCAGCATTTCCCGGAAATCACTGAGCGCCTCCAGCGCACCTTCTAGTGCTGAGGTCGGGTAGCTGTAATTGTTCTTGCTGGTACGCAGCCGCCCAGGTACTTCGATCCAGCCCCGCCGCGCTCCATAGTAGGCAAACACCGGTAACACACCGCGATTCAAGGTATCCAGACGGTTGAGAATCTCCCGAATGGATGCGGTCAATTCTACTTGTCCAATCTTTTCTGCTGGCTCTGTCCCGGACTTCGCTGGTTTCCAATGATCCCATTTCAGACCGTCTACTGTCTCCATAATTACTTGCGAATAATCACTGGTGATCCAACGCTCAGGCTTGCCCCAGAGATCAAGCACTGGCTGCAACCGAAAATCGGTATTTTTGAAGCCTGGACCATTCAGCCGCTGATTCGCGGTAGACAACAGCCGTAATACCGGCGACAACCCAATCGCAATGGCATCCAGCACGGCGGTCTTGCCACCGCCATTTTCAGCGACCAACACCGTCAACCGTGGATGAAGATCGATTTCTAAATGCTCAAAACAGCGAAAATTATTAAGAACCACTCGTTTTAGTTGCATGGCAAATTCTTTTTAATGCTATGCGATCCGCGAAGCGCGAGTCAGCAATTCGTTCAAATCATAGTTAATCGACGCCACACCCCAACCGGGTTCGGTATCGAAGGGCTTTTTCAGGTAAAACAGTCCAGCCACCGTGTCATCAGCACCAATCAGTACGATAGCCAAGATAAACTGCTCGGCTTGATTCAGGGCATAAAGGACTTCATTGCGGGTCACGGTGATGGTCGTTGCACCCTGGGCACGCCCTTTGACTTCAATGTGGCGACTCTCGACCTGCTTCCCATTGACGGGCGGCGGATAAGCCGTTAAATCCCACCCGCACTTTTGGGCTGAGACATCCACGACCTGACAGCCCCGTGCTTCTTCGGCCTGCTGCACGGCAGTCATTGCCAACTGTTCGATTCGGGCGCGAGCGGCAGCATCGGCAGTGAAGGTCGGAACCGGCTCCACTTCCCCGCGTAACCGCCGCAGCAAACCCGTCGGCACGATCAACGCGCAGCCCAGCACGATCGGTGTGGCCGAAGTCACATGACGCATGGCCTGCAACTCCCGCTTGCGGTTCGCCAACCGGCCTTCCAGATCGCTGATGGTTCGGCGCAGGTTCTCCAGATTCAGACGTACATCCTTCCCGGCCTCCTGATCCTCTTTGAGCCGCAACCAGCGATCCGACCAGAAATCAATTTCCTTGGTCAGCCGTTCATGCACCGCCGCCAAGGTTTTATCCACCTGTGTCACACGGCGACTAGCGACTTCCTGATATAGCATCCCTATACAGGTTGTGGAGTATTCAAGTACCAATGAGGTTTTTCAAAATTAAAAATCTTTTTATTGAGGAAATTAAAAAAGCTACATTTAATCTGATTAAAAGTCTTATTTTCAAAAAAATGCCTCCGCAGAAAGTTTTTTCCTTGTAGCCACGCATCCTCAACAGGGTTTTGCTGAGGGGCATTT
>JBAQIQ010000127.1:0-1975 GCA_049288935.1 Candidatus Competibacteraceae bacterium | reverse complement strand
CGCATTAACGCCTCCCGCTGGGGAAGCCCGCCGCTTTCTCCGAAAGGGGAGCGGCGGGCTTCCTCATCGGGGGCGGATTTCGGGCGCTCTGCCCCAACACCCGGACCGTCCGGGACCGAGATCGAGGGACTCGGGACGTTCCCTCCACTTTTTCGAGATTGAACCGCAAACCTTCCGACCGGGTGGTTCGATCCGCACCGCCCGGCGGCTCTCCATCACGCACTCTCCCGCACAAGGCTTCTTTCCGTATGACCGCCTCTTCGCTGTTTCGTCGCCTCCCAACCCTGATGCTGGCCGCACTGCTGTTGATCGCGTCGCCCGCGTCGCCCGAACCCTCCGTTGACCCGGGAAAAAGATATAAAACCCCGGAATTGATCACGGACACCGTTAAAGGATTGCGCCAGTGCCTGAAGTATTGCCTGCTGGGCATCGAAATCCGCATCCGCTACACCGGCCTCACGATGGAGGTGTATTTCGTACCGCGCGTCGAACACCATATGGTTGCGCTCCATGCCATGACCTCCGACCGCTTTCCCGAAGAAGCGTATCTCGAATGGGCGGCTCTGGTGGGCGCGCTCCAAAAACAGTTGCTGGACCGGATGGCGCAGGTCGTCCCCCCAGTCCTGGGCCTCTCGCCCATCCTGGAGAGCAACGGTGGGCCAACGCGCTATGGCCAATACGGCCACCACCAGAGCACCAATTTCAAGGAAGCCGAATTCATGGGCCATCCGGTCGCCATTCTCCCAGCCCTGGTGGATAAAAACGGAGACCTGACCGCCGATACCTATACCACAGGGAATACCGGCGGGGGCGGATCGGGAGCCGGCGGGGGCGGGATCGATGGAGTGGGTTACAGCCTCACCTGGGCCGCCTGGGCGAAGAATTGCTTCCAGACTCCCGGCAACTGCGCGCAGGCTCCGGCCTTTCCAGGCGCTCAGGTGGCCTCAGCGTTCGACATGGGCGCGGTAATTCAAATGGTTATGGCGGCCGTACAGGCCAGTGGCGTCGATTTCAAATTCATCTCCGGGAAATTGCGCGAGATCGCAACCGCCGTCGCTGACAACGCCAGCCTGGGCGGCGGCGTCAAAATCGATCGGCTGCTGTGCCCAAACGACGTCTACTACTTTTTCCCGTATTACCTGTCCGGGGTGGACGCCCTGTTCTGGCGTTCCGGCTTTCCCATCACCGACGCCGCCCACACCACCACACTGCTCAATCCGTTCTCCGGGGACCGGGTGGGACGCGCCGGCGAAACCTGGGGCCACGTCTATCCGCGTCACGGCTTTCTCAACAACGACCATCCGGGGCGGGTCGCGCCGGTGATCGCCTATCGCGGCGCGCAGTTGCTGGCCGATCCCGGTGTCCCGTTGCGCCCGAAGCTCACCACAGCTTACGCTCACGGCGACTGGCAGAATCTCTCGCCCGAGCCGACCGCGCACTGCGAAGCGAACATCGCCGATCTGCCCACGCCCATCGACCCGGGAGGTGGCTATGCGCACAATATCTGGCCGGTCTTTCAGTGCCCGCTGAGCGAGATCGGGTTTCTGGTGGCGTTCATTCCCTATCGGTATTGTTTTTATTGATATGCGACTCGCCGCCCGCCATCCGTTGCACCGTCAGCTTCAGCGCCGCCAGCACCCCTTGATCCGACAGCCAGGGCGCGGCTTTGCGGAGTTGGCGCAAGCCCAGCGCCGCCAGATAATAGCTGTCAGAGGGACCCACCGGGAGGGCGCGCACCGTCTGGTTTTTCTGAAATACCCGGATAAACAGGTGTTGGCCCTGGTGCGCAATTTCCAACCCCTTGTCGTTATTCGGGCCGTGGTTCTTGCACTCGCAACGGGGCAGCAAGCCCAGCACGGTGGCGACCACTCGCGGCAGCTCGTCGGCCGTGAGTTGGATAGCGATTTTCTGCTTCCAGTCAAAGATATTGGGCGCGGTGGCGAGCGCCGCCTCCAGGCGCAGCGTCGGCTCATTC
>JBAQIQ010000126.1:0-3598 GCA_049288935.1 Candidatus Competibacteraceae bacterium | reverse complement strand
ACGCGCTCGTAGGTCGACCAAACCGTGGTCTCCGTGGGGCCGTAGCAGTTCCACAAACGGCCGCCGCCCGCCGTCAGTTGGTTGGCCAGCGCCACGGGCATCGCTTCGCCGCCGCACAGCATGGTCAGCCCTGGATGGCTTTCCCAGCCGCTCTTCAACAAAATCTTCCAGGTGCTGGGCGTGGCTTGCAGATAAGTGATCGGCTCGTCTTGCAAGATTCCCCGCAACTGCGCGCCATCGTTGCCGGCATCGCGCGAAACCAGGCGAATGCGACCCCCGCCTAGCAAAGGAAGAAAAATCTCCAGCACGGAAATGTCGAACGATAGAGTCGTCACCGCGAGCAGAGTATCGCCCTGGCGAACGGGGAAATACCGATGCGAGGCCAGCAGAAAACTGACTGCGTTGCGGTGGCTGATCTGCACGCCTTTTGGCCGCCCGGAAGATCCAGAGGTGTGGATGACGTAAGCGAGCTGCTCTGGCGAGACGGCGACCATCGGTCGGTGGGTCGGATAGCCGGCCAGCGCCTCGTCGTCATCGATCATCACGACCCGCGCCGAAGCGCTCGGTACATTCTCGCGCAGTGACTGCGTCGAAACGATGATCGGCGTCGCCGTATCTTCGACGATGTATTGCAGGCGGTTGACGGGATAGCTGGGATCGAGGGGCACATACGCGCCGCCGGCCTTCAAAATCCCCAGCAGGGCGATCACCATGCGCTCGCTGCGATCGAGCAAGACGCCGACAAAGGTTTCCGGGCCGACGCCCAGCGCGATCAGATGATGCGCCAGTGAGTTGGAACGCTGCTCCAGTTCCGCGTAAGTCAGGGTTGTTTCGTCGAACTGGACGGCAATCTCGGCGGGATGCCGGTCGGCGCTCGCCTCGAACAGTTGGTGAACGAGCCGTCCTTCCGGCAGTTCGAAACGCTCCTGGTTGAACGCTTCGAGGATTTGGCGGCGCTCCGCTTCCGGCAAGAGTTCGACAGCTTCCAACATCTGAGCGCTATCTCGCAGTATGCCTCGCGCCAGGGTTTCGTAATGCGCGATGAGGCGTGCGATGGTCGCTCGCTCGAACAGATCGGTGTTGTACTCGATCCAACCTTTGATCTGTCCATCGATCTCGCCCAAGGTCACGGAGAGATCGAACTTGGCGGTCAACGTGTCGATCTCGCTGATGTCCAGTTCCACGTCGGCGATGCCGAAATCTTGGCGCGGCGCGTTCTGGTAGGAAAACAGCACTTGAAACAGAGCCGAATGCGCGAGATCGCGGCCGGTCTGCAAGCGCTCGATCAGATTCTCGAACGGGATATCTTGATAGGTGAAGGAATCCCGGACGGTAGCGTGGACCTGTTCGAGCAAAGTGTCGAAACGCATCGCGGCCGACGGTCGAGCGCGCAAGACAACCGTGTTCACGAAAAAGCCAATCAACGGTTCCAGTTGTCGGCGGGCGCGGTTGGCGACCGGTGTCCCGATCAGAATATCTTCCTCTCCGGTGTAACGGTGCAGCAGCAGGCCGAACAGCGCCAGCAACAAGGAGAACATCGTGGTTTGCCGAGCACGACAAAACCCGTCCAATGCCGCAGAAAGTTCACGGCCCAGATCGAACGGCTCGCGCGCTCCCCGGAACGTTTGGACCCCCGGACGCGGATGGTCCGTCGGCAACTGGAGGGAGGGCGGTGGGTCCTTCAATTGCGACACCCAATAGGCGAGTTGCTCGGCGAGGTAATCTCCCTGTAGTTGACTCCGTTGCCAACGGGCGAAGTCGCTGTATTGGATCGACAGCTCCGGCAGTGGAGACCGCTCTTGGCGCAGGAACGCCGGGTAAAGGCGGGCCAGCTCCCCGACCAGAAGTCCCATCGACCAGGCATCGCACGCGATGTGATGAATCACCAGCACGAGGGTGGCTGCCCGCTCGCCGCTCCGCAACACGGTGATCCGGATCGGCAGGTCCTCCTTGAGCCGAAACGGATAACACCCGGTTTTGATAACCTTTTCTGCGATCCGCAAGGCCCGATCCCGCTCGTTCAGGCCGGCAAGATCGACAACCTCGAACGGCAGGGCGAAGTCTTCCACGGCGTGCAAGTAGGGCCGGCCCGTGCGATCCGGATAAGCAGTGCGCAACACCGCGTGTCGGCGCACGATCTCGACGAAACTCTTTCTGAGGCTGTCGAGGTGGATCGGGCCGCGCCATTCGATGCGGATGCCGACGTTGTAGGCCGGTTCCCCGGCGCCGAATTGTTCCAGTAACCAAAGCCGTTGCTGCGCGAACGAGAGCACCGGATCGACCTCGTCTGCCGCTGGAACGATCTCGCTAGCCGCCGTCTGCTCCGTGCGCAGCTTGCTCAGGAACGCCAGGAGTTCCGCTTTCCTTTCCGTCAATTGCCGTTTGAGTTCGACGGTCATCGCGCCTTTGGGCGCGGAAAACCGCAACGCGCCGGCATCCGCCCAGACCTCGATATTTCGCTCCTTGAGGAACGCGAGCAATTCCAGAGTCGTCATCATATCTCCCCCGCTTCCAGGCTTTCATCGTCCGGGGAAGCGCCGCGCTGCGTCGCCGCCCAGCGCAACACGTCGATGTTCCCGGCCAATTCGGCGATGGTGGGTTTCAGGAAAAAATCCCTCAGCGACAGTTCTACCCGGTAGGTCTCCCGCACCAGGGCGATGAGCCGCACCACCATGATCGAGTTGCCGCCCATCTCGAAAAAATTATCGAGACGACCAACGCGCTCGACCTCCAATACACCGGCGAACAGCGTCGCCAGTTCCTGTTCCAATTCGGTTTCTGGCGCAGCAAAGGCTTGATTCTTCTGTCCCTGCTCCAGATCGGGCAGGGCCTTGCGATCCACCTTGCCGTTGGCGGACAGCGGAATTTCCGCGAGCCAGATCCAGGCATCAGGAATCATGTACTCGGGAATTGTCGTGGCCAGGAACGCCTTCAGATCCTCCACCTTGGGTCGGTCGCCGGCTTCCGCCGCCACCACGTAGGCGATCAGGCGCTTGGCTTCCCGGTTCTTGCCGTGAGCCGTCGCCACCGCTGCCCGGATTTGGGGATGCCGGCAAAGAGCGGTTTCGATCTCGCCCAATTCGATGCGGTAGCCGTTGATCTTGACCTGGAAGTCTTCTCGTCCGAGAAACTCGATCATGCCATCGGGGAAATAGCGACCGATGTCGCCGGTTTTGTAGAGCCGTTCGCCCGTGCCGGGAAGCGCCACGAATTTTTCGGCCGTTTTTTCCGCATCCCGCCAGTATTCTTTCGCCAAGCCAATTCCGCCGATGTACAGGTCGCCGGGAACCCAGACGGGCGCGGGGTGAAGGTGCTCGTTCAGGACGTGCATCGTCTGATTGCGCAGCGGACGGCCGTAGGGCACGCTCGCCCAGGCCGGATCGCTCTCATGGATGGGATAGTAGATCGACCAGATGGAAGCTTCGGTGGCGCCGCCGAGGCTGTACAGCTCGACTTGCGGATTTTGCGCCCTGATCTTGCCGGGCAGATCGAGCGGAATCCAATCCCCGCTGAGCATGACCAGCCGCAAGCGATTCAGCGCCGAACCGGGTCGGGACGCGGCGTGTTCCACCAGCATGGCCATCAGGGCGGGCACCGA
>JBAQIQ010000125.1:0-6033 GCA_049288935.1 Candidatus Competibacteraceae bacterium | reverse complement strand
TACCGTGGTCGAGAAAGCGATTAGCCGGGTCAGTTCCAGCACCGTTCTTGGCGCGGACGAAATCGCCGTAATCCACCGCGTGGACAGCGAGTTTGAACAGTTTTTTGGTGAGGCGCGCCTCTTCCGTGAGCAGGGCCGTGTTATCTACGGCCCCATCCAGCAGAGACCGTGATGCCTCCAAAGCGGACAGTAAGGATTCGCGCGGAATCTCAAAGCCGCTGTCAGCGAGTTGCCGATTGCCGCACCAGTGATCGGAGATCCGTTCCAATCGCGTGCGCTGGAAAGCCTTGGCGGCTTCCAGGCGCAAGCCATCATCGAACCAGAAGCGGACCCAGTGTTGCAGGTATTCCGTCGGGCGGTATTCGCTCTGCGGGGCGAACCAAGTGACTTCAATATCCATCTCGTTCGCACTGTAAAGGGGCGTACCGCCGCCCCCACAGAAGCCCACCATCACGCCAGCCTTCGCCAACTCGCGCATGGCGGCTTGAGTAATCGAGGTGCCAGTGCCGAGCAGCAGGGACGTGGTATTGGCGATGGGGATGTTCCAGTAGAGCGAGTTTTTTCCCTGGTCGGTCACGTATTCGACCCGCCCGCCATTGACCAGAACTCGACAATGTTCCAGGTAGTAAAGATTGGCCCGCTTGGAATGCAGGATGGTTTTCAGATCAAAAGGAGAAAAATTTTCCATGAGAAATCGGCCTAATAGTTCTGCCGCCAATGAGAAACCCGCTCCCGCAGGTCGTTGATCAGCTTGTTTTCCTCGGCTCGATGCTGGATGTTCAGGTCCAGCGCGGCCTGCTTCTGCGCGACCTTGAGCTTCGGTTGGGCGATGGGAATGAAATAGGTGCTGCGCCGCCGACCGAGCAAAATCTCATATTTCCAGTAGTGGCGGCGATGGAGTACTGAAGTGGCGGTGATCAGAAGCGGCATCGGGCGGCTGACCCCTCGTGACAGACGGTTCAGCCCTATCTGGGGCCGGTATTGCGCACCCGGATTGTGGCTTTTCTCGCGCTGCCGCTGGCGGAATTGCAGCAGGACCGCGCCCGCTTTAAATCGGAACTGGATCGCATCGGTACGCTGCTGCCGTAATTGTCTGGAGATTGCTCAATGACCACCCTTCAGATTTTTGACCCGGCGCTGTGTTGCCGCACCGGTGTAAGTGGCGTGGCGGCGGATCGTTGCATTGAGCTGCAATTCATTTCGGCAACGAGGCCCGCTTTAAGCGGTTTCTTTAGCGGTAATAGGCCGGTGCGTTGCCGGTTTTCCATTTGATATTGCAACCGATGCTAGGCCTCTGTTCGGGCAAAACCGGCTGTCCAACCAGCACTGCGTCCGCCGCCGCCCGCAAATCGTTCCCGGTCACTGGAATAGGGCTGCCTGGCCGGCTGCCATCGAATTGGCCGCGATAAACCAGCTCACGGTTAGCATCGAACAGGAAGAAATCCGGGGTGCAGGCGGCCTGATAGGCTTTAGCCGTCGCTTGACTTTCATCGTAGAGGTAGGGAAAGGGATAGGTCTTCGCTTGCTCAGCCATTTTCGCCGGGCTGTCCTCAGGATAATTCGCGACGTCGTTCGCGCTGATGGCGACGATGGCTAGCCCTTTAGCCTGGTAGTCGCCAGCGAACTCAATGAGTCCTTGGCGGATGTGCTTGACAAACGGGCAGTGATTGCAAAGGACCATCACTAGCAAGGCTGGGGCGTTTTGAAAATCGCTAAGAGAGAGGGTCTGGCCGGTCGCCGGTTCGGGCAGGCGGAAATCGGGGGCGGACGTGCCGAGCGGCAGCATGGTGGAAGCGGTTTGAGCCATGAGAGAAAGTCTCCTTTGCGCTGGATAGCTAAACTAGCTCAGACCGTCCGCCAAGGCATTCGGTTGCGCCACGGCCTGTTCCAAATCGCCGCCGTATTCGAAAGTGTAGCAGTCGCAGGTCTCGATAAGATGTTCACCCCCACCCCAGCGAGTAAACCGAACCAAGCCAGTCCCTCATGGTCAATCCACGCTAGCCCCGTGGTTTTTTCAGCCACATCTGAATTTCTGTTAGCGAAACCTTCTAGGAGGATCTCATGCCACAATTGAAACAGCCATTCTGGCTGATCGCTGCCTTAGCCCTGTTCTGGGCCGCCTCTGCACAAGCCAACAACTACCCCGATTTTGTCACCCTGGTCGATAAATACAGTCCAGCAGTGGTCAGCATCAACACCAAGTCGGAATCCAAAGAGAAGGAACGCTCCTGGCGCAACCATCCACCCATCCCTGAAAATAGCCCGTTTCACGACTACTTTAAAAAATTCTTCGAGCAGATGCCCGACTCGCCGGCTCAGCCCAAATCCTCGGTCGGTTCCGGCTTCATCATCTCCCCGGATGGGTATGTTGTAACCAACGCCCATGTGGTCGAGGACATGGACAGCATTATTGTCGGCCTGAACGACCGCACCGAACTCCCCGCCCAGGTGATTGGCAAAGACAGCCGCAGCGACATCGCCTTGCTCAAGGTAAAAACCAATGACCCTCTGCCCACCGTCAAAATCGGCGACATCGGCAAAGTCAAGGTCGGGCAGTGGGTACTGGCGATCGGCTCGCCCTTCGGCTTCGAGCGCAGCGCCACCCAAGGCATCATCAGCGCCCTGGGCCGCAGCCTGCCCAGTGACAACTATGTCCCCTTCATCCAGACCGACGCTGCCGTCAATCCCGGCAACTCCGGCGGCCCATTGTTTAACCTGGACGGCGAAGTGATCGGCGTCAACTCACAGATTTACAGCCGTTCCGGCGGCTATCAGGGCTTGTCCTTCGCCGTGCCCATTGACGTCGCCATGGAAGTCGTGGACCAGCTCAAAACCGGCGGCAAGGTCAGTCGCGGCTGGCTGGGCGTACTGATTCAGGAAGTCACCCCGGAACTGGCCCAATCCTTTAATCTCGACAAACCGCGTGGCGCTCTGGTCGGCCAAGTGCTGGCCGACAGCCCGGCGCAAACCGCCGGTATTCAGGTCGGCGATATCATCGTGACCTTCAACGGCCAGCCGGTGAATCAATCCCGCGAATTGCCGCCGCTGGTCGGACGCATTCGCCCCGGCGCCAGCGTACCGCTGACCGTGATCCGCGAGGGCAAGGAGCAAACCCTGACCATTAAGCTTGAAGAGCTCCCCGATGACGCCAAGCAAGAGAAAGCCATTGCCGTACCGCCGTCGCAGAGCCGGATTGGCCTGACGGTGACAGAGTTACCGGCTGATCAGCGACAGGAAGGAGTAAAGGGAGTCCAGGTCAAGGAAGTGAGCGGGGGTCCTGCTGCTAGCGCCGGCATCCGTTCGGGCGACATCATCACCCGTATTAACAATGTCGAGATCACCGACCCGGCGCAGTTCGCTGAGCAGGTCAAGCAACTACCCGCGGGTCGCCCGATTCCAGTGCTGATCAAACGCGATAGCGGCGCGTTGTTCCTGGCGCTGACGATTCCTGAGAAGGACTAGACCTCGTCACGGACCCTGCGCCGAAAGCGCGCTACCCACGCTTGACTCCGTTCCACCCCTCAGCGCGGCTTGACCACCTCCAGGCTAAAGCCGCCGCTGGGGGCAGCTCAGCTATCCAGGACCGCTGGGCCGATGCAATCGACATGCCGTGACTGAAACCGGCGAGATATTCCTGTTCCAGTCGCGGCAAACTCAGGCCGCAAATCGCGGTCACGACCACCTACAGCATCGGAATGAGCCAGATCGGCAATGCCGATGCGTGCGCTTTCAAGAGCCCTGGCATGTTCTTCACCCCATTGGCGAGGTGCTGCCTACAGGATTGCCCCGGCCAGCAGCTTGAGCAGTTCCCCCACCGGCATCACCAGGAAAATGAGCGGCAGTCCGGGAAGGGATGCAATCACCGCGATCTGGAGGATCTGCTGCTGGGTGAAAGGAAAGGGCTTCATCTCCCGGATTACCCCAAAGCTGTTCCCCAGGTCGGCCAGGGACTGGATGTCGGCGCTCCCCAGCAACGATTCATCCGGCGGCGCCTCACCCGCCACCCACTTCCGCTCGAAGGCGCGATTGTAGGTGTCGGCCAGAATGCTGTACTGGCCCAGCCCCGCTCGTCGCGTCCGAGCCAGCAATGGCGCGAAGATCAGCAGGGGGCCGAGACAGATCAACTCCATTAGCACCAGGTAAGTCACGAACAGGGCTCTGAACGTGTCGATCGGCACGGCCTCGAAATAGACCTGAAAGGCCACATGCGCGCTCAGGACGCAACTGAAGGCGAAGGGGAAAATGGCGAGAGTGACGTGAGCCCCACCGAGAAAGCCCAACCCGCCGGCCCGGTCAGGATGGGTAGCCACCAAGTTGAGATCCAGTCGGGACAGCTCGCGCAGGAAGCAGGTCCAGATAAAAAGACGCCAGAGCCACCGGTACATGAAAAATTGCAGGATCGGCACCGCGATGAAATGGTACCAGAATCCCGCCAGCGACAAGCCGATTCCATCCGGGCGCATGATAAAGCGCCAAGTGGCGGCGGTCGTCTCCCCGAACAAGGTTTCGAAGGTGAAATACCAGGCCCCGAACAGGGCGATGCCGACCATGACCAACTCCGGCAACAGGGCTTCGCGCCGCCGTGCGGCCCGGACGATAGCCGCCTCGACGGCGGGCAGATCCTCTGGCCGGACGAAGTCGCCTCGGACAAAATGGAGCCCCGCCGCCCGGAGTCGCGGGCCGACAACGACTTCCGCCATGAAGAGCAGCGGCACGGCCAGGAAAAAGCGGGCATAAGTGGCGAAGTCCAGCAAGAAGGATTCCCTGGGCGTCGGCCCGAGCGCCCGGCCCTCGATCAGGGCGAGCAGGAAGAGGGGAACCCAGGTGATCAACAGGAATCCCACGGTCCGCCTCCCGAGGGAAGGCCCCGCGCCCTGGATCAGACCGATCCGCTGCATGAGCCGCCACGCCGGCCCACCCAGCTCGAACTCCAACTCGGATTCATGCGCAAGGACAGTCTTCATATTGGCTCACCCCTGTGGTTCGCTCAGCGCCGTCCACCTCCGCCGGTCGCGGTCGACCCGGCTGTCGAGCCACACCACCCCGAACACCGGCGCTTCCATGTCGGTTTTTTGCACCGACACAGCGGCGCGGACGGCCACTTTGTCGCCTTGGAAAGATTCCAACTGCGGCTGGTAGATGACGGCTTTTCCTTCTTTGGCCTGAATCGACCGGGGCCACGGATCGGCGGTGCTGGCGGCGTGACCGACCAGGATGGCGACGATCAGGAACAAGAGCTTGACCAGCCCTGGCGGTAGCCAAACGGTGAGTGAGCGCTCGCAAGGTGAAGGGTTCATGGCGGTTACCTTTAATAGTCACTAAGATGGTTCAAACTCCCATCTTCAGATGGAAAATCTCAGTTTTACTGTTCCTGCAATGCGGATAGCATTGCGGGCGTGAAACAGAACCAGCGCACCCGCTATACAGTTTACTACCATCGCTATCACTGGGTCTGGAACAAAAAAGCACCGGTATCGGGCACTCACTACAGCGATAACGGAATCTCATCGCGCACCCCGGCCAGAGCGAATGCCGCAAGAAGGGTGATCAGATCCCGCAGCCGGTTCGACCCCCTCGCCATCCATCGGGAAATCGGCCTCAACCCCCTTCTCAAGCAGGAGCTCAAATGCCATTCTGTCTTCGGTCATCGCGGTGCTTTCCTCGGCTGCCTGGGCTTAGCGATCAACAGCTTACTGGAGACCCAGCTTGCCTTGTCACGTATAGACTGGGACGATAAGGATGCCCAGCAATGATCATCAATGCACTGCGGAAGCCGCCATGGAAGAAGTCGCCAACCGGGCGACGAGCAACCACAGCGACCGCTATTTGAATCCGCACGACAAAAGGGGAACAGCAACATGAATCAGCATCCGACAGACCCACAGGCCCGCCCGCCCAGCAGCACCGCGCTACGCTTCGACGTGGTGGCCGGTCTCACAGCGGCGGCGGTCGTCCTGCCCAAAGCCATGGCCTACGCGACGGTGGCCGGCTTGCCCGTTGCCGTAGGTCTCTACACCGCCTTCATCCCGATGA
>JBAQIQ010000124.1:0-3648 GCA_049288935.1 Candidatus Competibacteraceae bacterium | reverse complement strand
CAACAGCGCCTTGCAACAAGTAGTGCAACCCGTCTTCACCGGCCCCAGCGCCACCGGCCAAGGGGATGTGACCGCCACCTTCAGCGGCGGCGGCAATCACTGCAACCTCACGCAAGCCGCTTATGTTGCTTCCACCGTCCCGCCGCCCGCTAGCTACACCTTCCCCTACGGCCTGCTGCGCTTCGCCATGGGCAATGCCTGCGACGGCAGCCCCGTCACCGTCCAGGTGACCTATCCCACCCCGCTGCCAACGGAAACGAAATACTGGAAATACGGCAAAACGTTGAGCGACCCGACGCCGCACTGGTACGAGATTCCCGCCACCATCAACAGTACCACCGCCACGTTTACCCTGACCGATGGCGGTCTGGGCGACGACGACCTGTCCGTCAACGGCCGCATCGCCGACGATGGCGGCGTGGGCGTTCTGCCCGCTTCCCCTCCTACCGACATCCCCACCCTGAGCCAATGGGCTATGCTGTTGCTTGCGGGATTGCTCGGCCTGTTCGGAATGCGGCGGGTGCGCCGGGCGTAATACCGTTTCTCAATAGATTCTATGATTCAAAATTGTAGAGCGGGTTAGTGCGTCAGCCCGTAACCCGCCGATTCGGCTGCGGTTTCGGCGGGTTACGCTTCGCTAACCCGCCCTACAGGGAAAATATAAAACCTACCGGGAATGGGTATCAGCCCGACACCTTGCTCGACCGCGCCTGCTCGCAACGCTGACGGAATTCCTGACTGAACGGGTCAATGGAGCCGAAACGGTCGATCCAAAAAGGCGTCAGGTCGAAGGGACTCGGATGGCCAGCCGCCAGAGCCGCGATGCCTCGACCGACGCCGCCGGCTGTAGCAATGCCGGCTCCTGAACAACCAGCGGCGGTAAGAAATCCCTCGATTCCCGGCGCTGGCCCCAGCACCAGCAAACCATCCGGGGCATACGTTGACAACCCGGTGATGTGGTGGGCAATTTCCAGCCGGTCCAGCGCCGGCAAAAAGCGCCGCAAGGCGGACGCTCCTTCCACTAAGGATGACCAGCCGCCTGCCTCGCCCAGCGCGAAACCCTCCAGATCATCCGGCAACTCGCGGGGATCAACGCTGACCGACTGGCGTTCGCGCAATCCGAACAGCAGACCGCCCAACTCTGGCCGGCTGTAAGCGCTGGCGTCAGGCAGGATCACCATGGGATGGTCGCGGGGAAACAGAGGGTCGGGTGCGGTGATCCAGTATTGGCTACGCACCGGCGTCATCGGCAGACCGACGCCCAGCGGCGACGCCAGCCGATTCGCCCAAGCGCCCGCCGCATCCACCACACAGCCGGTATAAACCGTCCCCTGACCAGTGACGACGCCGGTGATGCGATCACCTTGGCGACGGAGGTTCTGAACCGCTACGCCCTGGCGGAGGATTGCACCATACATTCTGGCGGCGCGGGCGTAGGCCGTTGCCAACCGGTAGGGGTCGATGAAAGCGTCTTCCGGCATGAAAGCCGCGTTCATGATCGCCTCGGGATTAAGCCAGGGCGCTCGCCGGGCGGCTTCGTCTGCTGTCAACGCTTCCACGGACAAGCCGGCTTGACCCGCAATCGCCATCAATTCCCGCAACTCCCGCTGGCGGGATGCGCTGGCGGTAACGTGCAGGCTGCCGACCCGGCGCCCATCGAGCGATTCGCCCAGCGCTACTTCCAAATCAGTGATATCAGCGTAGGTTTGAGCAATCAGCGGCATCAGCGCCGTTTTGGCTCGGGCCTGAGTCAGCAACGCGGCAGCGCGGCTGGTTGCGGCGGAGGACAGGGCGTTCCGTTCCAGCAGCAGAACCCGACCCACTTTCAACCGGGCGCAGTGATAGGCGATGCTCAGACCCCAGACGCCGCCGCCCACAATAACCAGATCGGCGGTTTCCGGCGATGTATCCGTAGTGGGCATGGAGGACTCCTGAATCAGGGTGCAGTTTCGCGATCCACCGCAGCAACGCAATTTTCGAGAATATCCAGCGCCGCATCCATCTCGGCGGCGGTGATCGTCAGCGGCGGGGTCAGGGTCAGCACGTTGCCCAGGCTGATTTTGAAACTCAGTCCCTGCGCTAGGGCGCGATATAGCACCGCCTCGGCGGCGCCGTTCGCGGGCGTCTTGTATTCCCGGTCTCTGACCAACTCCACCCCCAGCAGCAGACCCCGCCCACGGACATCGCCGATCAACGGATACCGCCTCTGCATTTCCTGCAACCGTGGTAACACCCGTTGCCCCTGACGACGGGCGTTTTCCACTAACCCCTCATCTTCAATAATCTCCAGCGTAGTCAAGGCCGCACGGCAAGTAACCGGGTTTTTTTCGTGCGTGTAGTGGCCGAAAGCCCAGTGGCCGCCGACATCGAGATCGGCGCGGGCCAGCACGGCGGCAATCGGCAACACTCCGCCGCCCAGCGCCTTGCCCAGCACCAGAATGTCGGGCGTAACCTCATCATGCTCGCAAGCGAATAACCGTCCGGTCTTGCCAAGGCCAGTAGGGATTTCATCGAAAATCAGCAGAGTCCCCTGCTCATCGCAGGCCTGGCGCACCGCCGCCCAGAATCCGGGAGGGGGAATGTAGGGCGCCGCCCGCGCCGGTTCAGCGATTACCGCTGCTACATCCCCTTCCTGTTCCAGCACATAGCGCACAAAACGGGCGCAGGTCAGGCGGCAGAGTTCCAGGCGCGGCTGGCCGACATCGTCACAGGGATAGCCGTAGGGGCAGCGATAACAGGCGAAGGGCGCGACATGTTCGGTTCCCGACAGCAGCGGTCCGATCGGGCCGGAACGGAACAGCGCCTCGCCGCCGATGCCGGCTGCGCCAAAGCCGGCGCCATGAAAAGAGTCCCAGAACGACACGGTTTTGAACCGACCGGTCGCGGCGCGGGCGATTTTCAGGGCAATTTCTACAGCATCGGAACCGCCGGTGGCGAACAGCGCTTTGTCCAGTCCCGGCGGACTGATTTCGACCAGCTTGCGGGCTAAATCAATCGCCGGTTCGCAGGTAAAGCGGCGCGGGGCGAACGGCAACTCATCCAATTGCTGCTTGATAGCGGCGATCAATCGGGGATGACCGTAGCCGATATGGTGGGCGTTGTTGCCATGGAAATCCATGTAGCGCCGCCCGGCGGTATCTTCGATCCAGAGTCCCTCGGCGCGGCGAATCGCAGACAGGCAGGGCGTGGATACCGATTGATGAAGGAAGTAGCGGGCATCCTCGGCTAGATACTGGCGAGTCGGTTCATCGAGATAGGCATCCTGCCAGACCTGGCGGCGAGGGGATAAATTGATTTCACTCTCCCCACGCCCGGAGTTTTCCGCTCTTTCGCTCAAGGCTGTTCCCCGCGCGCCAGTCGCCGTTCGATCACTTCGATATAAGGCAGCAAATCAGCAATCGAGTCGATCACGTAATGAGCGCCGCTGGCCCGCAAGCGGGTATAAGCGGCATAGCGACGTTGCTGCTGTTCAGCCGGGGACAAAGCTTCCCAGTCGGCGGGGGACAAACCGACCTCGTTGCCGGAAATCGCCACGGCAACCGTCCACATCCCGGCGTTCAAGCCCTCTTCAATGCCGGGTACGGTATCGTCCACCTTGACGCAGGCGCGAACGTTTTCCACCTCTAGTTCAATGGCGTTTTTCAGGCT
>JBAQIQ010000123.1:0-15865 GCA_049288935.1 Candidatus Competibacteraceae bacterium | reverse complement strand
GCATCTCCAGTGTCTCCTATTCAAGACCTACCGCCGGGCAGGCGGGATGTGAAGTCTGTGGAGAGGATGTGAGACCTGGGGGAGTTTCCGGCTGCGGTTCGAACCGCGTAAGACTCCCCACTCTGGGGAATCGAATCGGCGAAAACCAAGCCTTAGCTCCTCTGGGCAATCCTCAACGAAACAGAAAACCCTGATTGCGAAGTCAGGAATCCCCGTCCTTTAGGGCGGGGAGGATGTCAATCCTCACCGTCGGCAATGCGGCGCAGCATTTCGCGGTTGCATTCCTGAATGTTAGCGCCGCGATCCCGCAGCAACCCCTGCCGCCGCAGTTCGGCAATCGTGCGACTGACGGTTTCCGTGGTCAGTCCCACCATCGCACCGATGTCTTCGCGCCCGAACAGCGGTAAATGATGACCCTGCTCTGGGCAGGTCAAGCGCAGCAGCAACCGCGCTATCCGCTGGCGAGCGGTACCCGTCGTAAACTGGGTCAACCAAATATCGGCCTCACTCAACGCCTGTTGCCAGCGTCCCATCAATTCCCGATACAGGCGCGGCTGCTCATCACCCAGTTTTTCAATCACCTCAACCGGGATTGCGCAAATCTCGCAATCGGTGAGGGCAATAGCATCATGCTGGTAAGGCTGACCGACCAGCGCCTCCAGACCCAAGGCATCACCGCCTTGCAACAAGCGCACAATGCGCTGGCTGCCATCGGGCAGATACTGCACCAGTTTCATCACCCCACCCCGCAGGGTGAACAGTGTACTGCCCTGTTCGTTCATGCGATACAGCGCACAGGGGAATCTCAACACCACATCTTTGATAGGTTGATGAATATGTTGGAAGTTTTTTTCTTCCAACCCAGCGAACAGCGCCGAGTTGCGGATCGCGCAATAGCGGCACTTGGTTTCGTCCGCCCAAATCGCAGGCAATGCAATCGACTTCATAGGTCATCCACAGTCACACACTACAGTCATGTTTTAGGAGATAGCAGTTTATCCAACTTGAGCGCGCCGCAGGGTGTTGCATGTGGCGCGCGCCTACTGCCCATCTTTCCGCATTGCCTTCTCAGGCGGTTATCGTCAAGCTTCCTCGAAATTGCTATACCCTTTTCACCATTACATCCCCTATTCCAAGCCAGATCAACGACCCGGCGACCAGGGAGAATCACCTCATGCGCCTGTTACACACTTCGGACTGGCATCTCGGCCAGACTCTGCATGATTTTGACCGAAGTTACGAACATCAACGCTTTCTGAACTGGCTGCTGGACACCCTGGAAGCCGAGCAGATCGACGCCCTGTTGATCGCAGGCGATGTCTTTGACAACCCCAACCCTTCCGCTGACGCTCAAAAACAGTTCTACCATTTTCTGGTTGACGCCAAGCGTCGCGTTCCGCAACTCGATATCGCCATTATCGCTGGCAATCACGACTCGGCGGGACGGCTGGAAGCGCCGGCCTCACTGCTACAAGCCTTTGGCGTCACGGTCGTCGGCTGCGCCCGCAACGCACAGGGCGAACTTGAACTCGGCCGACTGATTGCGCCGCTCCGTAACCGGCAGGGCGACATCACTGCCTGGTGTCTGGCGATTCCTTTCCTCCGCCCCGGCGACGTTCCGAAAGTAGCGACCGCTGGCGATGCTTATCTGGAAGGCATCCGCCAGCTTTACCGACAAGCCCTGGATCATGCCCTGGAGCGTTGGGAGAACGGTCAGGCTATCATCGCGCTCGGTCATTGCCACATGAACGGTGGTCAAACTTCCGAGGATTCCGAGCGGCGCATCGTCATTGGCGGCGCTGAGGCTTTGCCAGTAGACCTCTTCGATGCATCTATTACCTACACTGCCCTCGGTCACTTGCATCGCGCCCAGAAAGTCGGCGGCCAGAAACGGGTGCGCTATTCCGGCAGCCCGTTACCCATGTCCTTTACCGAAATTGATTACCCCCACCAAGTGGTGCGTGTCGATCTTGACGGCGGCGCGGTTCGGGATATTACTTCCCTGCCTGTTCCGCGTCCGACTGAGCTGCTGCGAGTTCCTGCACAGCCTGCGCCGATTGATGAAGTGCTGGATCGGCTGAAAGCGCTGGACCTGCCCGATGCGCCGCTGGAGGCGCAGCCTTATCTGCAAGTTCGGGTGCGGTTGACCGCCCCGGAGCCGGGATTGCGCGCCAAGGTCGAGGCCGTGTTGGACAAAAAGCCGGTGCGACTGGCGCGCATTGAAACCACCTACGGCAGCCATACCCACAACGATGCTGCTGATCGCCCGCAATCGCTGGATGACCTCGAACGGCTACAACCCGACGACATTTTCCAAAAGCTTTATCAGAACAAATATCAGACTGCGCCGGAGGCCGAATTGCTGGCTGCTTTCGCTGAACTGCTGATCGCCGACCAGGAGATCGAGCCATGAAAATTCTGGCCATTCGCGGCAAGAACCTGGCTTCGCTGGCTGGCGAATTTGAACTGCATTTCCAACAGAGCCCACTCGCCACCGCTGGCCTGTTCGCTATTTGCGGACCGACCGGCTCCGGTAAAAGCACCTTGCTCGACGCCCTATGCCTGGCGCTCTACGATGAGACGCCACGCCTGGCCGGCGCCGCGGGCAAAGGCATCAGCCTGCCGGACGTCGGCGAGGACGCCATCACCCCGCAAGATTCCCGTAATCTGCTGCGACGCGGCGCGGGCGAGGGATTCGCCGAAGTGGATTTCATCGGCAATGATGGCGTTGAATATCGCGCTCGCTGGAGCGTGCGCCGCGCCCGGGGCAAGGCCAGCGGTAAGCTGCAAAATACCGAGTTACTCCTGCAAACCGTAGATGGCGGGCAAATCATCGGCAGGTTGAAAGATGAAGTGCAACAGGCGATCCGCGACCGGTTGGGTCTGACGTTCCCGCAATTCACCCGCGCCGTGCTGCTGGCGCAAAACGAATTCGCTGCGTTCCTCAAGGCCAAGGATAATGAACGGGCGGAACTGCTGGAAACCCTCACCGGCCTGGATGTTTACGCCCGCATTTCCATCCGCGCCTATCAACGCACTCAGGATGAAAAAAGCCGGCTGGACGCCTTGCAAACCCAACTGGCCGACCAGCAACCGCTGGACGCCGCCGCCCTGACTCAACTGGAACAGACCCTCGCCGCCGCCACCGCTGAAGTGGCGACCCTGGAACAGCGCAAAACCGAACTGGATCGATGCCGGCAATGGCATGAACACTGGCAAACACTGCAACAGGGCGAACAGCAAGCACGGGATGCCGCTCAGCAAGCCCGCGCTGACCAGGAAGCCGCCGCGCCCCGGCAACAACAGTTAACCCAGGTTGAAGCAGTACAGAACGCCCGACCTATCGTCGATACGGTAGACCGCACCACGGATGAAGTCGCTAAACATCACCAGACGGCTCTGAACGCTGAAGGAAGGCGGGACGAGGCGCAACGCAACCAGCGGCAGGCCGAAGAAGCCCGGAGACAAGCGGATCAGGCATTCAACGCCGCCCAGCAGCAACACACGGACGCCAGCGAGGCCCTCCACAGCGCCCGGAGCCTGGATACCGCAATCAACACGCTCATCCCCGGCCATGACGCGGCGAAAAAAAACCTGGCCGAAGCGCGGCAGGCCGAAGCGAATGCGCAACAACGATTGGCTGATAAACAGACCGAGCGCCAGCAGGTCGCGCAGCAGTTGCAAACCGCCCAAAACTGGCTGACCCAGCATCAACCCTTGCGCCTTTTGGCCGAGGACTGGCCGCGCTGGGATGAGTTATTGCAAGACGCCGCTGCGTTGCAAAATCACCTGCACGATGCCGGGCAAAAGGTTTTTACAGGGCAACAGGACGTACAGAACAAGCAACAAGGGCTGGATCAGGCGACGGGCGATTTTGCCACGGCGGAACTCGCGTTACAGACGGCGGAAGATCGACTGCGAACCGCCCGCACGCAACTGGCCAGCTTTGACACCGAAGCGCTAGCCCATCAGCGCAACCTGGCCGAACAGCGCCGTGACCGATTGGCTGAAGCAGAACGGCTATGGATGGTGCTGGACAGCGGTTTAGCGCGACAACGTGAACTGGAAGGAGAAAGCCACACGCTCCGGGAAAGCATCACGCAGACAGAAACCGTCCTGACCCCGCTTGTCGCGGAGCAGCCAACGGTCACTGCACGGCTGGAACAGGCGGAAAAGTCGCTGAAAACCGCCGAAGCCGCCTGCGCCAGGAACGTTGAAACCTTGCGGGCCAGTCTGGAACGCGACGTTCCCTGCCCAGTCTGCGGCGCGACGGCGCATCCTTACGCGGCGGGCGATGCACCCTCCCGCGCCCTGCTGGCCAGCCTCAAAGTAGAAGTCGATGAATGTCGCAAGGCGCTGGACCATCTGCGCACTCAGGCAACGGCGTATCGCACCAGTCTGAACGCCCATCGCCAACGGCTGACTATTGTCGCCAGTGAACAGGACTCTTTAACCGCTGCTGTCCAGCGCGACCGCGCCGTCTGGGACGCCCATCCACTGGCTGCGGAACTGAAGAGGGTTGATCCCACACTCCGCTTGGCGTGGTTCATCGATCAGCGCCCTGTAACCCAAGGACAACTGGCAACCCTCAACCAACAGGAAAATGCCTGTCGCCAGGCCGCCCAGCAGCGCGACAACGCCCAAAAAGCTCGTGACCAGGCACAAAAACAACAGGCGGCGGTGCAGAACGCCCGGAACATGGCGCAAACGGTTTTCGAGCAAGCGATGCAAACTCTAAAAACCGCCCAGGAACGGCTAACCGAGCTTGCCCACCAATTGCAGGAACGGCTAACCAAGCTGGACGCGGCGTTTTCCGGCCATGACTGGCGTCCGCTCTGGCAAGCTGATCCGGTCAGTTTCCATGAAGTCCGACGGCAAAAGGTCACTCAATGGAATGATCAGAGTCAACAAGTTGAAAAGTGGCAAAATCAATTGGGCGCGCTCGATATTGAAATCAACAGCTACACGGATGTCCTCAAAGAAAAATCAACGCAACGGCAACGCGCTGCTGACGTTTTCCAAAGCCTCGACGGCGACCTTCAAGTCAAGCGCCAAAAACGTCAAACCCTGTTTGACGGCCGGGCGGCCACCGAGGTTGAGGCGCAATTCGCCAAGGCGATTGAGGACGCCCGGTTAAAACTTCAGCAACAGGCTGAGGCTGCACAGAAAGCCGCACATGCTCAGGCCAGCGCCGAAGCCACATTGAAACGGGAACAGGAAGCGCTGACTGAGCGCCAGCAGGCGGCGGAACAAGCGACCGCCGCATTGAATGAATGGCTCGCCGCTTTCAACACGCGCCACCCCGGAAAAGCCCTGGATCTTTCCACCCTCCGCGCCCTGCTGGCCCATGACAGCTCCTGGCTGAAGCAGGAGCAGGAAACGCTGCGCACGCTGGCGGATACCGTCAACCAGGCCGAAACCATCCTCAAGGAACGCCAAAGGCAACGGGAAGCGCATGAACAGCGACGCGCCGGACCGGATTCCACCGAAGCCATACAAGAAGCCTGGCAAAAAAACCTCTCGGCGCTGGAAACGGCGCAAGACCTTCGCAAGGAAGCAGAAATCAGGCTGCGTCAGGATCAGGAACGCCGCGACGCCACGAAAGATTTGCAGGAACGTATTGCCCAACAGGCCAGCATTTGCCGGATTTGGGATCAATTAAATGATTTGATCGGCTCTGCGGACGGTAAAAAATTCCGCAACCATGCCCAACAGTTCACCCTGGACGTGCTGCTCGGCTACGCCAACCGTCATTTGGCCGACGTGTCGCGCCGCTACCGTTTGGAGCGGGTGAAGGACACGCTGGCGCTCATGGTGGTCGATCAGGACATGGGCGATGAGCGCCGCTCGGTGCATTCCCTGTCCGGCGGCGAGTCGTTCCTGGTCGCGCTGGCGCTGGCGCTGGGCCTGGCGTCGCTGTCTTCCAACCGGGTGCGGGTGGAATCATTGTTTATCGACGAAGGTTTCGGCAGCCTGGATGCCGATACCCTGCGCGTCGCAATGGATGCACTGGATCGCTTACAGGCTCAGGGCCGCAAGGTCGGCGTCATCTCCCATGTGCAGGAAATGACTGAACGAATCGGAGTGCAAATCCATGTTCAGCGCCAGTCCGGCGGACAAAGCCGGATTGAAGTGCGGGGGACGTAAATCGGCCAAGAGCGGGTATCAGATCAATCCAGTGATCAAGCCACTGCCGATCAGCAGCATCATACCCGCTACCATTCGTTGCACCGTATGCAACGTCGCCTTCTGCAACAACCGCTTGCCGATCACCGCGCCCACGAACGCACACAGGACGCCCACTGTGACCGGCAACATCAACTCCCGTGACTGGCTGAAATGTTCGGCCAGGAAACCGGTCCCGTAAACGATCAGCCGTGAAGCGTCAACAATGACCGCTGAAACCACGCCGGTCGCTACAAAGGCGTCCTTTGCAAGCCCGGCCTTGAGCAGAAAAGCCGAGCGCAAGGCGCCTTGATGGCCCGACAGGCCACCGAAAAATCCCGACAGCGCCCCGCCCAAAGGCAGAAATCGCTCCGGTATCGCCAGCGTCTGGATGCGCGGCGATAACTCCAGTCCGACAAAGACGATCATCAGGAGTCCAACCAGTACGTTGACCACGGTGATTTCATGCGTCGCTCCGGCCAGGCGATACTCGATCAGGGGAGGCAGACGGTCAAACCCGGTCAGCAAACTGGCGCCGATAAAAGCCGCCAGCGCCGCCGGTACGCTGAACCGGGCCACCACCCGCCAATCAGCCTGTTTCGCCATGAGCCCAAACTTGAAAAGGTTGTTAGAAAAATGCACAACCGCCGTCGCCGCAATAGCCAGCGGTATCGGGAAAAACAGGGCGAACACCGGCATCAGAATCGTCCCGAGACCGAATCCCGAAAACAACGTCAACCCGGAGGTCAGAAGGGCGGTGATGCCAATCCAGATAAGTTCCATAAGAGAACCCTCGTCAACTCATTAAAATTTATTTACTTTACATTATGTTAGATGGATTGAAAAATAACCTAACTTCATGCGGCCAGCATACCGGAAGAGCCATCGTTTGTGAAAAACCTGGAGCCATCTATATTGATTTACTAAAAAAACATTGCTAGCATGAAAAAGTATTTCTTGCAGTGAATTTTCCTGTAACTCGGCTTGCAGTTGAGGCGAACAAGTTAAAAAATAAGGACTTTAAGCCGCGTAAGCCAATCAAGCCCAATTTGCATTCAGTTGTACATGATTTTTTACAGCAAGATTGATATCGGTTTTTTTTGTATCTTTTAGTTTCTTTTGTATCAACTTTTTGAACAGGAGTGTGGGACATGAGAACTTTGTTAAGTTTCGCTCTATGCTGTGGATTAACCTCAATCGCTTACGCCGCAGAGTTTGGCACTGCTGAAGAAGCTCAAGCCCTCGCTAAAAAGGCGGCTGCGCATATTCAAAGCGTTGGGCCAGAGAAAGCCTATGCCGATTTCACGGCCAAAAAGCCGGATTTTGTTGACCGGGATTTGTATGTGATTGTACTCAGTCCTAAAGGGGTTGTATTAGCGCATGGCTCCAACGATAAAATCGTCGGAAAAGATATGCTTGACGTGAAGGATTTGGATGGAAAAGCATTTAATCGCGAGATGGTCGAAAAAGCCAAGACTCCAAATAGTAGTTTCACGGTGGAGTTCAAATTCTTGGATCCGATAACAAAAAAAGTTTTGCCTAAAACCTTGTTTTGTCAGAGCCTAAACGAAACCTCAGTATGCTCTGGAGTTTATAAGCGCTGAAGCGCAAAAAAATCGCGCAGTCAGTTGCCTGCTGGCTGCGCATTCAGTAAGTAATTGCTATTGAGGAAACGAAAATGAAATTCCGTTATAAAATTTTCCTCGCTCCTGGAATAGCAATAGCTTTCCTGATTATCTTTGCGATCATTGCGTATTTTAGTTTATACGCAGAGCGGAATATAAATGACAGCCTTCTTTCTACACAAGATTCAGTCGCGCATCTCCAAAATGGGTACCAACAGATCACAGACGCTCATGCTCTGACCTACCGGCTATTCACCATAATTGAAAGCCTCAGTGCCGCAGAGGTCAAGGAAAGCACTCAAAAAATTGATAAAAAAATTCAATTTGCCCACGACCTCTTCAAGGAGGCTTCGCAAAAACTGGCAGTGGCAGAGCTTGACAAGATATTTTCAAATATGACCGCCTACCGCGAAGCCGTCATCAAGAGCATTGATCTGAGTCAGGTCGACCCCAGTTTAGGCACAATGGCCATGCAGGCAGCAGACGACGTGTTTCGCGGCCTAGATCAATCGCTCGGGCTGGTTTTAGAAAAGCAGCGCCAGCTTGGCGAGCAAGCTCGGGTCAGCAGCCTACAAAAATTTAATCAAACGGTGATTTTACTGGGCGTGTTTTTTGTAATCGCCGCTATTATTTCCTTTGTTATAACACTGATTATCGCCCGTGGAGCTATCCAGCAATTGGGCGGCGATCCTGCTTATGCCGCTGCCATTACCCGACAGCTCGCGGCTGGAGATTTAGCAGGCGCCATTGACACCAGGATCAAGGATAACAGCAGTTTATTGTTCGATATGAAATCAATGGTGGGACACTTGCGTGACGTTCTTGGTCAAGTGCAAGAGATTACCGCTAATGTGGATAACGCCAGTGGCGAGATTGCCAGCAGCAATCGTGATCTCAGCGAACGCACTCAGATGCAAGCCTCAGCATTGGAAGAAATTTCCTCTTCAATGGAAGAACTGACCAGCACCATTAAGCAAAGCGCCGACAATGTTGGGCAAGCCAATCAACTCGCCAGTGTGGCCCGCACCCAGGCTGAAGAGGGCGGACAGGTAGTTGAACAAGCCGTGACGGCGATGAGCGCGATCCACCAGAGCAGCCGCAAGATCGCTGATATCATCGGCGTCATTGATGAAATTGCCTTCCAGACCAACCTGCTGGCCTTGAACGCAGCGGTGGAAGCCGCTCGGGCGGGCGAGCAAGGACGAGGCTTTGCCGTCGTGGCCAGCGAAGTCCGCAAGCTGGCGCAACGCAGCGCAGACGCCGCCAAGGAGATCAAAACATTGATCACCGACAGCGTTACCAAAGTAGAAGGTGGAAGCAAGCTGGTCGCGCACTCCGGCCAAACCTTGCAAGAAATCGTGACCGCCACCAAGAAAGTTAGTGATATCGTTGCCGAAATCGCCGCTGCTGCCCAGGAACAAGCCAGCGGTGTCGAACATATCAATAAAGCTATCCTGCAACTGGATCAGGCCACCCAGCAAAACGCCGCCTTGGTCGAGCAGACTGCCGCCACCAGCGCCACCATGGGCGACCAGGCCCAGGAGCTGCAAAAGCGCATGGGCTTCTTCAAACTGGCGTAACTTTCGAACCGGCCTTTCCAGACTCACCACAGCAGGACTTGATCCCGATATAATGACTGGGTAGAAACTTCACCCAGTGCTAATCAAGCACCCTCCTCGATTCTTCAGATTCATAATATACCGCAGTGCAACAACGCAGGATTCCTGGCTGTGCGTTGGTGGCGCTCCACCAAAGCCAACATCCGTACTCAAAACCCTCAACCTGTTTTTCCCACACCCGCTGAAAGGTTCAGGAAACCCCATCTATGCCTAAAATGCGCGCCAGCTTCCAAGGCCTGGTCCGGGTGCTGGCGAAAACCCTGTACCCGGAGCCGGATGTTTTCATCCGTGAGTTGTTGCAAAACGCCCATGACAGTATTCAACTGCGCCGGGTCCATGATGCCGAATGGGTCGGCGAAATTCGCATCGATGTCGATGAGCGCGCCCGCACGCTAAGCTTCAGCGACAACGGAACCGGCATGGATCAGCAGGATATTGAGGAGTTCCTGAGCGTCATTGGCAGCACCGGCACCGGCAGTCGTGCTCAGGAACTGGCCTCGCGTGCAGTCGCCGTCTCTACCATCGGTCAATTCGGCATCGGTTTACTCTCGGCCTTCGTGGTTGCTGAACGAATCGATGTCTACACCCGCAAGCCGGGTGCGGCACAAACCTGGCGCTGGATCAATCACGGCGGCGAAGATTACCAACTGATCGCCTTGCCGGTGAACGCGCAATCACCCGGTACGCGAGTCGTAGTCACGCTGGCGTCGGATCAGGCCACTTTTCTCGACGGTCATCTGCTGCGTCAAACCGTGCGGCGCTATGCCGACCTACTACCGTTCCCGATTTTGCTGAACGGTTTTGGGCCGATCAATGCGGTGAATGCGCCCTGGCACGAACCGGGTTGGCGCGATCCGGTCGAACGGAGCCGCCTGCTGACCACCTTTCTGAACCAGCGTTACGCTGACCCGCCCCTGCTGGTGATTCCCCTCGATTTGCCGCACCCTCGGGCGCTGGGCGGTTTGTATATCCCCGCCCGTTACACGCCGATGGGTCCAGCGGGCGGACTCGTCGATCTCTTTCAGGCGCGGATGTGCATTCGTTTGCAGGATCACGAATTGCTGCCAGAGTGGGCGCCGTTCGTGCGCGGTATGGTGGATTGCCCAGACTTGCAACCCACCGCCGCCCGCGACAATGTGCTGCGGAATCAGACCTATCACACTCTGCGCGCAAGCCTCGACCAAGCCATCGTCACGGCGCTGCTGGACCTGGCTCGCCATGACCCGCCCCATTTCCTGCGTTTATGTGACTGGCACCACGACGCTCTCAAGGGCATGGCGGCGCAACATCAGGAATTTGGCGCAGCGGTGCTGGATTATTTGCCGTTTGCGACTCACCAGGGACAACTGACCCTGCCCGACTATCTGGCCCGCCAGCCGCAGGGAACTGATGGTAAACGGCCTCTCTATTTCTTCACCCACGAAGCCGATGCCAACCAGTTCTACCTGCTCTGTCAGGCGCACGGCGTATTGGGTATCAATGCCGGGAGCGCGTTTGACGAAATTCTGTTGCGCCGCTATGTCCATCAGCACCCCGATGAAGTGGAACTGAAACCGCTGGATCGCCTTGATGACGCCGCACTGTACCCTCCACTCGATGCCGTGGCGCACGAGCGCTATGCGCCCCTGCTACGGGCGGTGGATCGGGCGCTGGCCGAGACCGAAGTCCCGGCGCGCGCACAAATCCGCCACTTCCAACCCGCCAATTTGAGCGCGGTCGTGCTATCCGGCCAGCGGCTGACCGCTTTTGACCAAATGGAGCAGATGCTGGAAAAGTCGCGACTGGTCGATGAACTGGCGGAATTAGCCGGCGAAGTACGTGACCGCCTGCGCCGTCAACCACTGGATTTGCTACTGAACGCCGCCCATCCCCTAGTGCAACGGCTGGGCGCACTGGCCAATCCCGATCATCCCCGTTATCGCCCAATCCTCACCGGACTGTATTACAGCGCCCTGCTCAATGCCCGGCGCCGGCTGACCCCCGCCGCTGCCCGCCACTTTCATGCCGACTTGCAGGCGTTGCTGGCCTCCCACCTGGATTTGCAGACCCCCCATGATGCTTGATCGCCCAACGCTCGCCCAGTTACGGACACAAGCGGCCCAGGCGCGGAAAGTGGGCTGCTACGCCCAGGCCGCCCACTGGGAACGACAAGCGGTGGAGCTGGCGGGAACACTCGGGCTTACGGGCGAGCGGACACGGGCGCTGCTGTGGGAAGGCTACAGTCTCCGCCACGCCGGTCAGGACGATTTGGCGCTGGCCGTTCTACTGCAAGCCATTCATGAATCCGCGCCGACCGTCGATCCAGCGGACCGGTTCAGCGCTTTGACGACCCTTCTCCACATCAGCTTGGAGCGTAAATCGGCCCGCTTCTGCCGGGCGCTGCTGGAACAGGGTCGGCGTGATCTGGCGGAATCGCGCCAACCGTGGTCAACGCTGCTGGATTTTCTGGAAGGCGAACTGGCCTTTCGGCAGGGTGATTTTGCCGCTGCCTGGGATTGGCATCAGCGCGCCTGGGCCAGGCGGCGGGACACCCATCCCCGGTTGACGCCGGCCACCCATCTTTGGGCGCTATGCCGCACCGCGTTCCGCCGCCGCGAACCGGTGGAACTGGAACGGTTGACCCACCAGTTGGCCCAATTGCGCCCCAACTCGGCCCTGGAGCAGCCATTAGTTTTGCGGGCGCAGTGGCTGCATTGGCGGGCGCAATACGTCTCTACACCCACTTCCCCGGCCAATGCCGCCCTGGTCGAACCGGCGCGAGCCTTCCTGACCACGATTGCAGAAGAACGCGAACCTCGTGACTTCGCTGCACGGCTGGAGGCGCTGCGGGTGCTGGCGCTGGCCGGGGACTGGGAGTTCATTGACGCCCATGAGCGCCACAACCCACTGCCTCCTGATACCTTCGAGACAGCGCTTGGCCTGGGTGATCTGGCGCTCAATCGGGCGCGGGTGGCGCTGAAGCTGCCGACCATTGATGACGATTACGGCGCAATAGCCACTGAGATCGCCGCTGCGCCGGCTGCGGCTGCGCCAGATCCTGACCGGGCAGGGGCGCTGCTCAACGAAGCGGAACATGACTACCAGGAAGCCGGGCGATTCGCTGCCGAACAGGATCAGCGCCTGCAAACCGGTGAGTACGGTGACACCATCCAGGAGCGGCAAACCCGCCTACACCGGTTACATGCCCTAAAAGCGGGTTTGCGCGCCGGAGTCGCTTAATCAGTCAGGGCGACACGTGGTTCGACGTACTCGTAGCCAAGATCTTCAGCGACCGCCTGGTAGGTGACCTTGCCCCGGCACACGTTGAGGCCCTCCAGGAAATTGGGATTGTCCAGCAACGCTTTCTTGTACCCCTTGTCGGCCAGCGCCAGGGCATAGGGCAAAGTGACGTTGTTAAGGGCATAGGTCGAAGTATTGGGCACCGCCCCCGGCATGTTGGCGACGCAGTAATGCACGACGCCATCCACCGTATAGGTGGGCTCGGCATGGGTGGTTGCATGGGAAGTCTCGAAACAGCCACCCTGGTCGATAGCGACATCCACCAATACCGCACCAGGCTTCATCCGCCGCACCATGTCGCGGGTCACCAGTTTGGGCGCTTCGGCCCCGGCAACCAGCACCCCACCCACGACTAGATCAGCTTGCAGAACATAGTCTTCGAGTGAGGCTTTGGTGGAATACACGGTTTTAAGCGCCGCGCCGAAGCGCTGCGCCAGCCGCGCCAGGACGCCCACATTACGGTCGAGCACGGTCACGTCAGCCGCCATGCCCAGAGCCATGTAAATCGCGTTTTCACCGACTACCCCGCCGCCGATCACCACGACCTTAGCCGGGGCGACGCCGGGGACGCCGCCCAGCAGGATGCCGCGCCCGCCCTTGGCCCGTTCCAGCGCCGCCGCGCCGGCTTGAATCGACAGCCGGCCCGCGACCTGAGACATCGGTGCTAACAATGGCAATCCAACGTGGCCATCCGTCACGGTCTCATAAGCGATGCAGATCGCGCCACTCTTGACCAGATCACGGGTTTGATCGGGATCGGGCGCGAGATGCAAATAAGTGAACAGGATCTGGCCGGGGCGCAGCATCTGGCGTTCGACCGCCTGCGGTTCCTTAACCTTCACGATCAGGTCGGCCTGGGCAAAAATTTCCACCGGCGTGGCGGCGATCTGTGCTCCAGCCGCACGATAGACTTCATCCGAACAGCCAATGCCAACACCCGCCTGGGTTTCCACCAACACGCGGTGGCCGTGAGAAACAAATTCCCGCACGCTGTCCGGGGTCAGGCCAACGCGATATTCATGCACTTTGATTTCTTTGGGTACGCCGATCAGCATGTTTTTTGCCTCATGATAATAATTGCCGGTGACTGTCGCTCGTCAGCGATCCAGCTCCGGGTTTAGAGGGAGTGTGCCATAAAAAATCCCTGATGAAGGGCGTCTCACGACAAGATTGCGGTACTATTTCTGATCAGCGTGCTTCTTCCATCAGCCACTGGTATCGCCCTGTAGCGTCTATTACAAAGGAATAAAGAGGCCAATCCCGCGTGAATCACCAACCCCCATCCCCCGCACTCAGTTACCGCGACGCTGGAGTGGACATCGACGCCGGTAACCGTCTGGTTGACCGCATCAAACCTCATGCCAAGCGCACCCTGCGGCCGGGTGTGCTGAGCGGACTGGGCGGTTTCGGTGCGCTGTTTGAACTGCCGCTGGATCGCTACCGCCAGCCGGTGCTGGTGTCCGGTACGGACGGCGTCGGCACCAAGCTCAAGCTGGCGCTGGAATTGAACCGACACGACACCATCGGCGTTGACCTGGTTGCTATGTGTGTTAACGACGTGCTGGTGGTCGGCGCCGAACCGCTGTTCTTCCTCGACTACTACGCGACCGGCAAGCTGGATGTAGACGTGGCGACTGAGGTGATCAAGGGCATTGCTGACGGCTGTGAACAGGCGGGCGCGGCGCTGGTCGGCGGGGAAACAGCGGAAATGCCGGGGATGTACTACGACAACGACTATGACCTGGCCGGGTTCTGCGTCGGGGTCGTCGAAAAGACCCGCATCATCGACGGCAGCCGCGTGCAACCGGGTGATGTGTTGCTGGCGCTGGCCTCCTCCGGCCCGCACTCCAACGGCTATTCATTGATCCGCAAGATTCTAACCGTCAGCGGCGCACCACTCGATGACCGGATTGCCGACGGTCGCACCCTCGGCGAGGCGTTACTGGCCCCCACCCGCATCTACGTCAAGCCGATGCTGAAATTGCGGGAAACGCTGGAGGTGAAAGCCATCGCCCATATCACCGGCGGCGGCTTAACCGAGAACCTGCCGCGTGTTTTACCCAACGGCGTCAAGGCAATCATCAACACGCAAAGCTGGCGGCGTCCAGCGATTTTTCACTGGCTGCAACAACAGGGCGGAGTCAGCGAGACGGAAATGTGGCGCACCTTTAATTGCGGAGCCGGGATGATCGTCTGCGTTGCGGCGGAACAGGCGGAGCACGCCTTGACCCTGTTGCAGGAAGCCGGTGAAAGCGTCTGGCGCATCGGGGACATTGTCCCTGGGGATGGCGAACCTGGTGTGGAGTTCCAACCGTGAGCGCAGCACAGCCATGCCGGCTGGTCATCCTCATTTCCGGGCGGGGCAGTAATTTACAGGCGATTCTCGACCAGGCCAGGAGCGGTGATTTACCCATCGACATCGCTGCCGTCATCAGCAACCGGCCTGGCGTTCAGGGCTTGGAACGGGCGCGGCGAGCCGGCGTTCCGGCGCTGGAGCTGGATCACCAACATTATCCCGACCGACCGACATTCGAGGCGACGCTGATCGAATGGGTCGACCGTCAGCAACCCGACTTAGTGATTCTGGCCGGATTTATGCGGGTGCTGACCGCTGGTTTTACCGAGCACTACCGGGGCCGACTGCTCAATATTCACCCCTCGCTTCTGCCCAAATTCCGGGGACTGCACACGCATGAACGGGCGCTGGCGGCAGGCGAAACGGAACATGGCGCAACCATTCATTTCGTGACGGCTGAACTGGACGGAGGGCCGCTCATTGTGCAGGCGCCGGTTCCCGTGCTGCCGGACGATGATGTCGATACGCTGGCGGCGCGGGTGCTGGCGCAGGAGCATCGCCTGTATCCGCAAGCGATTCGCTGGTTCGCCGAGGGGCGGCTGAAGCTGGCAGGCGAACAGGTGTGGTTTGACGGCAACCCGCTGGAAAAACCGCTGCGGCTGGAGGATTTCGCCACGCCGTGAATTTCCTGTTCCGCATCGGCTCAAGGGCAGACCAGCGTCGGCGTCTGGCCAGCCAGCGCGGCGCAGGCATCGACCAGACCGACGACGGCAGCGGTCGGTTCCAGTCCGGGAACCGGCTGGGCGGTCGCCCGTAGCACTGCCTTGACCTGGTCGGGGGTGAGGTGAGGGGCCTGTTGCAGCAAGAGAGCGACCATGCCG
>JBAQIQ010000122.1:0-6769 GCA_049288935.1 Candidatus Competibacteraceae bacterium | reverse complement strand
GACCATGACCGCGATCCTGGCTCGCGAGGAACACCCGCCGGCCGGCGAGAAGGCGATCGAGTGGCGGCTGTCGACCCACCGGACCGCCGAGACCCTGGAGCGGGTGGTCGAACTCGTGGACGGGTGGACCGGGTATCGTCGGCGCTTGGTGCGGCTGATCGCCGGCTTCGGCGGCTTTCTCGGCCGCAAACACGACGGTCATCCCGATCCCAAAGCGATCTGGGAAGGAATGCAAAAAGTGAGAGCGTTTGCCATCACGTTGGAGGCCATCCGTGCCGCGTATACCAGTAGCGGATAAGTTATGGGTAATCGAATGGGTTGTACCGGCTTGATCGTGACCGGCAGCGCGTCGGGATCATCGACGTTGACCGGGATCGGCAGCAGCCATTTCAACCGCCGCTCACGGCGGCCTGGACCCACGAGATAGGTATGCCACTGCGCGCGGCGGCGGTTATCAGTATCCCGG
The DNA here is from genome assembly GCA_049288935.1 of Candidatus Competibacteraceae bacterium. GTDB lineage: Bacteria > Pseudomonadota > Gammaproteobacteria > Competibacterales > Competibacteraceae > UBA2383. The sequence continues at coordinate 6,303 of JBAQIQ010000122.1, read as the reverse complement.
TGCTCCTGATCCGGTGGCGGGGAAGGCAAATCAGCGCGCAGAGCCTTGCCAACCGCCGAAACCATATAAATAAAGTGTTTCAAAATGCAACGCCTAATGGATCAGCCGCTCCTTTTCATCCGCTATATATTCCGTTCATTAGTCATTTATCAATTGATTTTATTCATATTATTTTACATCTCCGACGTCATGGCATTCTGCTTGCTATAGCTCGACCACAGCTAGAGCGGTTCCCAAGGGTTATGGAGGGATCAAATGAATCATTTAACGGTCTGGGCGCCCAACGCTGACCATGTCGAGCTTGTTAATGCGGATTCGTCATCATTCAACCCGCCCATCCTGTTAACAGCGACAACGGTGGCTTATCGCGGCGCGGATCTGGGAGGTTATTGGGCGCTGCCGGCAGGCAGCGCATTTCCTTTGCGCGATGGCGATGGCTATTGGTTCAAGATTCGCTTTCAATCGGGGGAAACGAAATATCGGATCGACCCCTACGCCAGAGCGATGCACCACAGCGGGTCTTATTCGATTTACAAAGATCCGGAAAAATTTGTCTGGACCGATCAAGATTTTGAGCCTCCGACCTTTGAGTCGATGATCATCTATCAGATTTTTCAAGGTGCTTACGTGGGCAGGGGCGATGAAGGCTGGTTGGATCGCAACGGCAGAAACTACCATTTCACTTGGAATGACCGCAAGAAAGGCGATTTTTCACAGCTCAAGAACAAATTGGATTACATCGAGTCATTAGGCGTCAACGCTATCGAGCTGCTGCCGGCCAATGAATACAGCGGCGATAATTATATCGGCTACTCGTCCGTCAGCTATTTCGCCATCGAGGCTTCGTATGGCGGCGTCAATGGCGATGGCAGCTCCTACGACGATCTGAAAGCGTTTATCGACGAAGCGCACGCACGAAATATAGCGGTGATTGCCGATGTGGTTTTCAATCATTTTGGTCACGCCGGCGACTCGGGACCGCTATGGAATTACGACTCGCTGGAGGAGAACATCTATTTCAGCGGGGAACAGGCTGACAATCAAGCAGGCGGCAGCTTTGGCATGGCTCCGGACTGGTCGAAACCGCCGGTGCAGAAATATATCGAAGATAGCTGTTTTTACTATTTGGAAGAACTGCATTTCGACGGCTTGCGCTTCGATTTTACCTCGCAGATCGTTAATAAAAACCGCCATGCTGGCGAAAATAGCGGGCGAGAGGTTTTGCGGCGCATCGCGTCGAACCTGAAGCAAAAATTCCCTAAGAAAATCTTGATCTGCGAACACTGGGACCCCGCTGACTACTCGGAATGGATGGTGCGGTATGTAAATTTTGACGCCTGGTGGTTCAATTTTCATCGCCGGCTCCAGGATGTGCTTTGGCCTCACGCCAGCGGCCGCGAAAATGATTTGGCGGAAGCCATCAACGGTGGCAATTACCGGGATGCTTACAACCGCATCATTTACGCCAACAGTCATGATGAGTGCTGGTGGGACGGTTCGGATAGACCCAAGAAATTTTATCCTGTAAGCGAGTTCAAAGGCTGGCGCGGCGATTACTGGTCCAAGAAAAAAGCGCGGATGATGTACGCGCTCAGTTTCTTCGTGCCGGGTATTCCCATGTTGTTCATGGGCGACGAATTCGCCATGGAAGGAGCCTACAACGACGCGCGCCACGATTACATCCTGAATTGGGATCTGGAGAAAATAGAGCCGGGGCCGTCTTTTAAAAGAATGTTCAAGAGATTGGTCTCGATAAAAAAGAATTACAACCCTCTGCGTCAGCCCGGCTCGGCGTTCGAGTGGCTGCATTATCCCGCCGACGGCTGGTTCGCCTTCAAGAGAAAGTGGAGCGCGGATGTGTTGATCGTGGCCGGCAATTACTGGGGAGTCGACATGCGGGACTACGCAGTGAACACCCGCAGTGAAGCGGGGCGGTGGGAGCAGATATTCAACAGCGACGGTCAGGAATTCGGCGGCGACGGGGTGGGCAATTTCGGCCATAGCCCCCGCTCGGATCACGGAACGATCGGCATCACCATCCCGAAAAACGGGATCGTGGTGATAGCCAGAACAGCCCTTTGAATAGCAAGGAACGCAAAGCATGGTGTGCAGTCGATCATTCCGTGCCTAACTCCCTCTCGCGTGCTTTCAAACGTCGGCAATTCATGAGGAGTCAATCGAATGGCTTTCATAAAAAAAGGTTTTACCCTCGCGTTGTGTTGCATTTGCGCTAGCCTGTCCGCCGCTGCGAGTGCATCGGAACAACCGACCGCCATCTTTCACGCTTTCCACCAAACCTACGGCGATGTGAAGGATTTTGTCTGCGAACTGGGCACGCAGGGCTACTCGCACGTCCAGATCGCGCCCGCTCAAAAATCCAATCCGGGGATGGAGTGGTGGGCGCGCTATCAGCCGGTGGACTACGGCGTGATCGAAGGTAGGGGATCGGAAACCGACTTGAGAGACCTCATCCGGGTGGCCCATGATTGCCGGGTCAAGGTGATCGCCGACGTGGTGTTCAATCACATGGCCGATTTAAACAATTGCCACGATCTGCGCTGTTTCCCCGACCTCTCGCCAGGCGATTTCCATCCTCGATGCGAAATCAATTACGCCGACGGCAACAAAACTTCAGAGGTCAACTGCTGGCTCGGCAGCTTGCCCGATCTCATCCACAACGCCAAAGTCCAGCGCTTGCAAAAAACCCATCTGAAAAAACTGCTCGATCTGGGGATCGACGGCTTCCGTTTCGATGCGGCCAAGCACATGCCGCGAGAGGTCGTCGCCGAGTACATGCGCTACATCAACGACCAGAGCAACGGCAATACCTGGAACTATTTGGAGGTGATCGAGGACCAGGATACCGGCGCCGTGGATTACAACGACATCGCCGCCGTCACCGATTTCGTGCTCTACAAGTCGATGAAAAGGGCGTTCAGCGCCGGCGGCGACTTGCGTTCCTTGCGCGTTCCGGCGGCGGTCGACGATCCGCGCAGCGTCACCTTCGGGCAAAATCACGACACGATCCGCTATCTCAACCCGCAACACGCCATCGATCCATACGGCGATTATGCGGACTCTTATCTAGCGACCGCTTACGTGTTGGCCAGAGCGCACGGGACTCCGCTCATTTTCAATCGGGATAATCTGGTCGCTCCCTATATCCGTTACGGGGTGAAATTCCGCCAGATCATGCGCCAGCGAGCGCACGCCGGAAGCGACACCACGGAAAACGTGCTGGCCGCCGTCGACAGCTCGACCGTGCTGCTGATGGAGCGCGGGACAGAAGGTTTCTTTGTGGAAAACAAGGATACCGCGAAATTCGATATCCCCGTGCTTGACTTGACCCTTTCCAAGCTGGAGGGGTGCTATCGGGAGCTCCGCAACCGGTTCACCGTGACGATCGAACGGCACGACAACGGCAAAAAATACGCGACCCACTGGGCGACGCCGAGCCGGGGTGGCCTGGAAGTCTACGGTCGCGACGCGCTCTATTTTGTGCGGGAAGGGAACCGGTGCGGCGGCAATTGACCGCGTTCGCGCTCGCCGGAGAACGACACCTTGGCGCGCGAACCCCGATTTGACCGAGCGCTTTCGGTCCGCAACGGCGCATTCGTCGCTGAGGTCGGTCCCGGCAAATTTCTGGTGGTTCCTCCTGGTCAATCACCCGTCCCTACTCAGGCGATCACTGAATCCGCCTGGTATAAAGCGGTCCGCGCCGCTGCGGTTTAGCAAAACGAGCGGGGAGAGGCGCGAAGCGGCCCGCGCCCGAATGCGGATTCTGGTGAAACGCATCCTTCGGAAATATGGCTATCCGCCCGACCTGCAAGACGCCGCCGTGCAGACCGTGCTACGGCAGGCCGAGGTGCTCTTTGAACGATGGGCAGCGTGAAAGGTTTTTCCCATCGCCCGTTTTCCGGCTTTCAGGGGGTCGGGTAAGGCAATGGTGTTTTGCAACGGGCGCTCAAGGCTGAAGTGGATGAATCTGCTTGGACAGAACTGTACTCGACCAGGAGGAGCCGCCCGTTCGACCGGCCCGAGACCGGCAAGATCGCCGTGAAGGTGATCAACCACTACGGGGATGAGGTGTTGAAGGTGTTTGGAGTATAGGGGACGGCGAGGAGTCGTTCCACTTTGCGGCTGATGAGATGTTTGCTGCCATCCATCATTTTGCCCCCTGTGGGCTCGTTGCAGAAGCTGAGTGGACCATCCCATTAGCCTAAAGCTTTACCGAAATGTGAAAAGGAACGACTATGTCAAATGCATTATTGTTAAGCGGCGGTGCACCAAATCTGGCCTTCATGGCAGGGGGACTATGTGCGCTGGACGAGAAAAGTGTCAAGTTTGACGTCATCTCGACCTCGGGCGCTGGAATGCTGGTTGGCTTGCTCTATGCCGCGCCTCCGGGCAAGGGACCGATCAGCGAACTTCGGGACAAGGCGCTCAAAGGCGCGCTCAACATGTACGTCGAAGATACTATCTTCGGCTTGATGGAGCAGATGTTTTGCCCAGCGAACTATAAGGTCTTCCACAAGCCGGGTGCTATCGCCGAGATGTATACACGGATGGCGCAGATGATGACGCAAATGCTGCCCAAAATTCCGATACCGATCCCCGAAGCGCAACGCTTCGTCAACGACTGGACGCAGTTCGTCCTCAGCACGTTCTGTCCGACCGACCTCGGACCGTGGAGCAAGGGCACCTGCCAGCCGGCGCCGTTTATCGACGAGATGGTCGATTTTGAGAAAATGAAGACCGGCGATTCGGATTTTTATATGAATGCTTACTGCCTTGAGACCCAACGGATGGAGACGTTCTCCAAGGCCAAGGGAGAGATTACCCCGGAACATTTCAAGGCGGCGCTGGCCATGCCGCTGATCTATGCGCCTTACAAGCTCCAAGGCAAGACCTATATTGAAGGGTCGGCCATGGATACCATCAACTTCGAAGCGGTGATGGAGAATTATTACGAGCCGGCTACCGACCACAAGATGCATCCCGTGGTCAGCGGCAAGGCTGTGCCTGACAAATACCAGCCCAAGCCGGGAGTAAAGCGGGTGGATACCTTGCTGGTCTTCAACATGCTCGGCCACAAAGAGTTGATTCGCGAACCGCGGCACTTGTTCGACGCGCTATCGATGAGCATGATCGTCCCGCTGGTACCGATGAGCAACGATGATATCAAGCTGTTCAAACTCGAATATCGGGATCGCTACCGCAAGGGCAACCCGAATTTCGATCTACTCGAGGTCACGATAGATCTGACCAAGGAACACTGGTCGAAGGCGCTCGACTGGTCCTACGAGAACGGCAAGCGGCTGTTCGACGCCGGTTACGAGGCGGTCAACACACAAATTTTTGAGAATGAGGACAAGGCGAAGCGCTTGCTCGAAGGGTTCCCGGCCTAAGGAGCCGGCGTTGGTCTGACCGCAGCGACCAAGCCTCTGCCCCGGCGGCCAGGCCGGCGTCGACCGGGTGGCCCTCGATGTCGGGCTGGCACTGGGCCTGCCCGTAGGCGGCTGGTGTCCGCAGGGCCGGCGAGCCGAGGACGGCTGTTTTTGCCCAACCCCGCAGCGCCTCCGGGTCCAAGGACTCGATGTAGGCGTCGTCAATCTGCTGGAGGCTATGGGGACTCAGGTGCATGGCGGTCGATCAAAAAGACAGGCTATGGTTTTCCACATCCATCCCATAAGGGAAAGTCGGACGTTAGGGGCAGGGGACAGCCATCCACGATCCGAATCGGATCCGTCGCCGCTCCTAGGTCAATGACCAGGCGCCGATGAAGAGCTTGTTTGATCGCCCAAAGATTCGCCGCCTGCTGAGTGAACGTGGTGCGCGATCCCAGGTGCAGAAACCATGACCGCCAATGCTGGCGAAAATACTGCCCAATGGGCTGATCCGTATCCAGACCCAAGAACTCGCCCACGACTTCCATCGTCAGGACTTCACCGTCGGTCAACTTCGGAGAAACCCCCGTTGGCGCAAGCGTTGATCCCCAATGAGGCGATTTAAGTGTTCTTCTACCCAGCAAAATAGGGTGATGATAAAGTCTTCGAGCGGCATGGCGGCATGCCTTTGAGCGTTGAGGTGGTGGGTTCCTCTCAGCGTATCTGACACCGTCATGCCGCACCGCTATGCCCTCATCGATCATCGGAAAAGTCGAATATCGCGGTAATTAATGATTTTTAAAAATTTAATCGGGTATACTGAGGAGGCGCTTCACCCCCGCCAAGGAGTCCGATTATGCCGCGACGCCAGTTGGTGTTAAGTGAGACCGAACGGCGAGAATTGGTCCAGCTTCGG
>JBAQIQ010000121.1:0-9230 GCA_049288935.1 Candidatus Competibacteraceae bacterium | reverse complement strand
AGATCGCCCTCACCGCGTTGAATGCGTTTCAAACCGGCCTCCCATTCGCCGGTCATCTGCGGACTTTTGATCGGCGCCTGCACGGTTTGAATCAGCCGGACGCCGCGCTCGGTGGCGTTCAGCGCCTTGCCATCGCGGGTGACATAGTGGCGCTTCAGCAATGTCTCAATGGTGTCAGCGCGAGTGGCCGGCGTGCCCAGTCCGCGTTCTTTCATCGCCGCCGACAGTTCCTTATCCTCCAGCATCCGCCCGGCGGTTTCCATCGCGGTCAACAGCGTGGCCTCGGTCAAACGTGGCGGCGGACGGGTCTGCTTGGCGACGGCGCGGGCTTCCAACACCCGTTGCGCCTGGCCGACCGTCAGTCCCGACGGCAGGGTTTGTTCAGCCTCATCCGCAGCGGTTTTCTCCGCTGCCACCGCCTTGGATTTGCGCTTGCCCGTGGGTTTTTCCTGCGCGGAATCCGCATTGATCTCCAGAATTTTCCACCCGACCTGCTCCACCACGGCGCCGCTGCTGTGATAGCGGTCAATGAGGGGTGTTGCGTTCACTGCTTGCCCTTTTCCAGAGGACAGCGAGTGAATTGCGGTCACCAGCGTGGTCACTGCCCAAAGATGATCATCGTGCCAGGCCATCAGCAATCGGCGGCAAATCAGATCGTAAATCTTGCGTTCGTCGGTCGTCAGCGCGGTGCGCGTCGAAATTGGAGTAGGAATAATGGCATGGTGGTCCGTCACCTTACTGTCATCGACGAAGCGGCGGCTCAGCGGGCGCTGGCCGGTTCCTGGCGCCAATCGATCCCGATAGGGTTCCTCAATCGCAGCGACCACCGCCCCCAGTGTCCCCGCTACGGACAATGACAGATGACGGCTGTCGGTGCGGGGATAGCTGATCAACTTGTGCTGTTCGTATAACTTTTGGGCAAGGTCCAGCGTCGTTTGCGCGCTCAAGCCGTACAGCCGGTTGGCGTGGCGCTGCAATTCCGTGAGGTCGTAAAACAAGGGGGGTGGCGCGCGGCGGGTTTCGGCAGTGCGGGATTCAATAACGGCCTGGCCACCCTGGGCGCGGGCCACAGTCTGTTGCGCTTCCTTGCCATCTGCCGGTAGCCGCTTGGCCTTGGGTTCGGGGCGCTCACCACGGAACCAGACACCCCGGTAACTCTCCCCTCTCTCCTGCAACGCCTGTTCCGCTGACGGAAGCGGTGCGTCCTGCGGCGCAAAGGTCGCCACGACCTCCCGATAATCCTCGGGAACGAAAGCGCGAATCGCGAGATCGCGTTCCACCACCATGGCCAGGGTCGGGGTTTGCACCCGTCCGACTGACCATGCCTCATCGCCGTAAGCACCGCAAGCCAGAGTATAAGCCCGCGACAAGTTCATGCCGACCAACCAGTCAGCCTGACTGCGACCCCGGGCCGCCGCCGCCAAAGGGTCAAATTCATGGCCGTCGCGCAGCGTCTGAAACCCCTGGCGGATGGCGTCCGGGGTCAGCGAGGAAATCCACAGGCGATTAAACGGTTTGCAACAACCAGCGGCTTCATAGAGATAGCGGAAGATCAGCTCACCCTCACGACCCGCATCCGTCGCGCAGACAATGTGCTGAATCGCGTCGTCGTTGAGAATGCGCCGGACGATTTCAAATTGCTCACGGGTGCTGTCGCTGACCCGCAGCGGCCACCGTTCAGGCAACATCGGCAACGCCTCACGCCGCCAGCGCTTCCAGTCCGGTTCAATTTCATGCGGTTCCGCCAACCGCACCAGGTGACCGATCGCCCAAGTCACCACATAGCCGTTGCCATGCAAATAACCCTCGCCGCGCTGGCGAGCGCCCAGCACCTTGGCAATATCGCGGGCGACGGAAGGTTTTTCAGCAATAACGGCAATGGTCATCGACGGGTTGAATCCGGCAACACCGACCGATTGGGAAATTCTTCCAGCGATTTCAGGCCCGTCGCTGCCTGCCAACTCGCGGCCAGACTCCGGGCGACCCATTCCACTAACCCGCTATCCAACTGGTTTCGCTCAGCAATGGTCCGCAATAGCTTAATAATTTCATGCGGCGCTAGCGGCTTACGATAAGGTCGTTGCTGCGCCAACGCCTGCGTGCGCAAAAGATTCCAGTGCATGTGGTGATAACGAACAATGGGCGCCAGATGGGCCAACGGCGAAAACTGGCTGAGCTGTTCACTGCCCCTGATGCAGTGAAACTCTGAATTTTCCCAGTCCAGTTCGCTGACCAAACAATGATGGACATGGGTGGATGACACGCCGCAATCGTGCAACAGGCCCGCATGGAACAGGTCTGCCAATTCTGGATCGCTCAAGCCCAGACCCCGCCCGCAGTGCAGCGCCATGCACCCCACACGCTTGCCGTGACAGACTTCGTCTACGCCGACCAGATCCAGGGCGTCGGACAGGGCGTGAACGGCTTGGCCGAGGTTGATGGTAACGCTCACTCCTGCAACGGCGCACTGTTGATGGTCGCCTGCCGGGCGCGCTCGGTGTAGTCCATGTAGGCGGGAATAACGATGGCGGCGATGATCCCGATCACTGCGATCAACGGTGGGATCAGTGCGAGCAGAATGACGCTCAGGGTGTTCGGCGGTGGCCGGTTGCCGAAGCGGTTGGGGCCTGGAGTGCCCGGCATGATCAGCAGGGTCAAGTAGAGCGCCAAGTTAACCAGCGGTGCCACCGCCAGTAACGACCACCAGCCGCTCGCGTTGAAATCATGCAGCCGTTGAATGGCCAAGATGACGGATATCACAATTGTCGCTACCCAGACGACCAGGAGCACCCCGGTTACCAGCAAGCCCATCAGATCGCCACTGCTGTTTTCCTTGAAGACAGCAGACAAACCCGCCATCAAGCCGTAGCATAGGAGCGATAACAATCCCAGACCCATCGAGTAGCCGATATAACGCACTCGACCGAGCCGACTCTGGGCCGAAAAGATCCTGACTTCACCAAACGGCCCGGATTCGGTCGGTTTAATAGCGCTGCGGGGGGTTTGGTAGGGACTGGGATCGTTCATGACACTCTCCGGATTGATTTCAAGCGATTGTAGGAGCCGTTATGCACGGCTGCAATCCAATCACGGCAATCGACGACTTTTCCGATCAGCCACCTGGTCTAGCGCAACGCGGCTGATTGCGTCAGGTCTGGGTAGCTCCAGACGAATCAAGCTGAGCAGCATACAATGCCCCATTGCTTCCACCCCCCATTTTGATCTCTCCGCTGGCCGTTGACCTGCACTCCATCCCTGTCGGGTGGAAAGAGGATTTATGGGTCATCGGGTGGGATGGAATGGGTCCGGCCGAAATGAACCCCTTTGGGTCAAGTTGAGCCAGCAGCACTTCTGTGAACCGCCTGAATCGATGCGACATCACTGGCCCGGCGTTGGAGTCGATGCGCGGGTTTCATCCGTTTGCGCTTGCGTTCGATATAGTCACGCGCCAGATTCAGCAACTCATCAGGCGGTTCGTAGCCGGTGCGACTACAGTAGTGCAGGTAATTGATCAAACGCAATTCGACATCACTTTGATTGGCTTGCTCAATTAGAGCCAGCAACTCGATCATGTGCGAGGTCGGGACAGTAGCGATAGTTTGCAGCATGGGCGCATTTCTCAAGGTCGGTAGATAACAAGCAGGATCTCTAGCATTTTTTGTGCCATGCCCACTTTTTCAAAGGCCACTCACCATCGTGCGTAACAACGGACACCCCACCCTCCCCACACTCGACCGGATCGGCCTGCTTTGCGCCGTGCTGGCGGCGGTCGGCTTTTCCTTCAAAGCGATTCTGGTCAAGCTGGCTTATCGACACGGGGTCGATGCGGAAACTCTGCTGGCGTTGCGCATGGCATTCAGCCTGCCGTTTTTTATCCTAATGGGTTGGATGAGTGCTAACCGGAGGTCTGCTGCGCTGACATTACGTGATGGGGTATGGCTGTGCGGACTGGGGTTACTCGGCTATTACCTGGCCAGCTACCTGGATTTCCTCGGCTTGCGCTACATTAGCGCCGCATTGGAACGACTGATCCTGTTCGTCTACCCGACCCTGGTGGTCGTCCTCTCGGCGCTGTTTCTCGGTCAGCCCATCACTCGCCGGATGCTGGGCGCGCTGGCCGTATGCTACGTCGGCATCGCCTTGGCTGTGGCGCACGATCTACGCATCACCGGGTCAGCGCAGGACATTGCGTTAGGCAGCGCCCTGGTCTTTGGCAGCGCCCTGTCCTATGCGCTCTATCTGTTGGGTAATGGCCTGGTGGTCAGTCGCCTGGGCGCAGGGCGGGTCACCGCGTTCGCGTCTATCGTCGCCTGCCTTTTGGCCATCAGCCAGTTTCTGCTGATGCGGCCCATCGCAGTCCTCGTCCAGCCTTGGCCGGTCTACACCCTGACGGTGGCGATGGCGCTATTTTCGACCGTGTTGCCGGTGTGGCTGGTCTCGGAAGCCATCCGCCGCCTCGGCGCTGGCCCAGTGGCTTTGGCCGGCAGCCTGGGACCGGTGGCGACCCTGTTGTTGGCTGGGCTTCTGCTCGACGAAGTGATCGGCGGCGCGCAACTGACCGGAGCAGCGTTGGTCATCGCCGGAGTTTTGATCATGGCGCGCCAGTCCGCGTGATTGCGAGCACGGTTTGGCAACCTCGACACGGTCAGTGGCGGGCCAGCGCTGAACCGTTGCGCACTTATGCCTCGCCGACCTGCTCGCCGCGCTCATCCGCCAGGATAACGCCGGTTTCCGTGCGAGCGGCTTGAATCCAGGCTTGCACATGGAAATCCTGGCGAACTGTAGCAACGTAAGCTCTGGCTCCCTCTGGCAAAAGTACCCCATAAGTGTGAAAACGTAAGGCCACTGGCGCAAACATCGCATCCGCGCCGGTGAAACGACCGAACAACCAAGGTCCCTCGTTATCACTGACCGTCTGGCGACAGGTCATCCACAGTGCAACCACCCGGTCGATTTCCGCCCGAGCCGCCAGTGAAGGATCAACGCCGGAACGACGGGCGCGGCAATTGAATGGCAATTCCTCGCGTAATGCGGCGAAACCAGCATGCATCTCGCTGGCGGCTGACCGGGCCAGCGTCCGTTGGTGCGCCTCAGCCGGCCAAACTGCTGGATAGCGTTCGGCCAAATACTCAGCAATCGCCAGCGATTCCCAAACCACTTCATCGCCGTCCAGCAAAACCGGAACCCGGCCTGAGGGTGAATAACGGGCGATCTGGGCTACAGCATCAGAGGCATGTAAAGGAATCGCAATTTCCTCAAACGCAACACCCAGGTGCTTCAGTAGCAACCAGGGACGCAGCGACCAGGACGAGTAGGCTTTGTTACCGATCACCAAGGTCAGATTAGACATACGGTTCTCCTAATAATGGTCGTAAGTACGATAATGCCAGCAGACCCATCCCATCATCATGGACGCCAGAAGGGCTTGTTGCCTTCTTGGAGCGCGTCGGTCCGGCTGATCCCGATATCCTTCAGCATCCTCTCGTCGAGAGCAAGCAAGGCGCGGCGTTGACGATAAACCGCATAGCTATCGCGCAGCCACCGGAACACTCCGACGAGAAGAGTGCTCACGCTGAGCGGGCGGCTAACGGGACGTTCCAAGCACAAGGTTACTTCATGAATCATGGTCTGATCCTCCAGCATTTCACAGAGTCGCCATCGATTATGGAGAAGGCCTATTGATTCATCCAACGAATAAGTTTTATATGACTCATCTTTTTTTGTGATGAATAGGACGCATTTTCATGTCCATCCACCTTGATCCAGATCTCTTGCGGACCTTTGTCGCCATTGTCGATGCGGGTGGCTTCACTGCCGCCGCTCAGCAAGTGCATCGCACACAATCCGCCGTCTCCATGCAGGTGCGGCGACTGGAAACGGCGCTGGACCGGACGCTGTTCCAGCGCGAGGGTCGCGGCGTACAACTCACCCCGGATGGCGAAATGCTACTCGGCTATGCGCGTCGCTTGCTGAAGTTGCACGACGAAGCCTTGGCGGTGTTATCTCGCCCCGATTTATCCGGCTTAGTGCGCCTTGGAACGCCGGATGATTATGTTGGACGATTTTTGCCCGACATTTTGGCGCGTTTCGCCCGCGCCTTCCCGCGTGTCCAGGTAGAAGTGCATTGCGAACCCAGCATGAGCCTGCGACGGCTGTTGGTTGAAGATCGGCTGGACTGGGCGTTGCTCACCTGTACGCCGGGCGCGGAGACCGGTGAGGTATTGCGCCGAGAGCCGACCGTATGGGCGACCGCCGAGCGCCATCTCGCTCATGAAGATGAGCCGTTGCCTCTGGCGCTGTTCCAGCCGGGCTGCCTATTTCGCGACTGGGCGCTAGTCGGCCTGAACGGATTGGGTCGCCCCTATCGCATTGCCTACACCAGCGCCAGCATCAGTGGCATCCTGGCCGCCGTCACTGCGGGGCTGGCGGTGACGGTGCTCTGTCGTAGCGTACTACCGACCGGCGTTCGTCCCCTTAACGCCGCCGAAGGTTTCCCACCGCTGCCGCCCGCGAGCATCACGCTGCATCGCGGCAGTTCAATCTCGGCAGTGGCGGAATGCCTGGCCAGCTACCTGCGGGAAGGGTTCGCAGCCGAGACGCTCTCGTCCTCGGTGGCCACCGTCAGCCCGTTTGCCCTGGCTTGAACCCTCTGTCAGCGTACCGTTCGCTATGGTCGTCCATCGTTGTGCATCAATATTCGCGGCAATCGACCACTTTCCCGACCGCCCAATCCATGCAATGCTTGTGCAACATCATTCCCTGCATTCCCAGCGATTATGCTTCCCGCAACTCCGATCCCTCTGGATACACTCCGCCGCCTCGAAACACCTGAAGGCATCGAACTGAGCCTGCGGGTGGCCGGGCCGGTGGCGCGGGCACTGGCTTGGAGCGTGGATGGACTCATCCGCTACGGCGCACTGTGGGGATTGTTGATGGTGTTGACGATGCTGGACGGCGGCGGAATCGGCCTGTGGCTGATCGCCCTGTTTCTCGCGGAATGGCTCTACCCGGCGCTGTTCGAGGTTTACGCCGGTGGCGCGACGCCCGGCAAGAAAGCGCTGGGCCTCAAGGTGATTCACGCGAACGGCACCCCCGTAGACTGGCCAGCGGCGCTGATCCGCAACCTGCTGCGGGTGGTGGATTTCCTGCCCCTGCTGTACGGCTTTGGTCTGATTGCCATGTTGTGCAACCGCGACTTTCAGCGCCTCGGTGATCTGGCCGCCGGCGCCGTCGTCATCTACCGTGACCCGTTAGAGACGGTGCCGCAATGGCCGCCCGGCCCGGCCTTGTCGCCACCCTTCTCGCTGAGTCCTGCCGAACAGCAACTGTTCATTGACTTTGCCGAACGCGGCGCAACGTTGAATCCCAACCGGCAGGCGGAGTTGGCTGATCTCCTGGCCAGCCACACTGGACAGTATGGCGTCGCGGGCGCTGAGCGATTACGCGCCTACGCCCGCTGGCTGGCCGGAGCGTCCACATGAAACAACGTCCATTCGAGGAGCGTTACGCCCTGGGCTGGCAAGCGTTCGCCGCCTGCCTGGATCGACTGGAACACCCCAACGCTGCACAAAAAACCTCTCAAACCGCATCGTTGCCGGTCGCCGAACTGCCTGCGGCTTACCGCCAGCTTTGCCAGCAGTTGGCTATCGCCCGCAGCCGATGTTACAGCGGTTCGCTGCTGGCGCGGTTGAATCAATTGGCGCTGCGCGCTTATCAACAGATTTACCGTGCCCCACAACGGCGCTGGCCGGTCGTGCTGCACTTTCTGACGGCTGACTTTCCGCAACGGGTGCGCGCCGACGCCGGGCTATTCTGGCTATGCGCCGCTTTATTTTACCTGCCACTACTGGGCATGGGATTGATGGTCTATCAAGCCCCGGAATTGATTTACAGCTTGCTATCGCCCGAATCAGTCACTGAGCTGGAAGCAATGTACGCGCCCGGCAAAACCACTGCTGACCGGAAGGCCGCCGATGATGTCGCAATGTTCGGTTACTACATCTACAACAATATCGGGCTCGGCTTTCGCACCTTCGCTGGCGGAATCCTGCTCGGCGTTGGCGCGGCGTTCATGTTGCTGCTGAATGGCGTGTTTATCGGCGCCGTATCCGGCTATTTAACCGCCCGGGGTTTTATCGAAACGTTCTATACCTTCATTGCCGGTCATGGAGCTTTTGAATTAACCGGCATTGTATTGGCGGGCGTGGCGGGACTGAAACTGGGTTGGGCGGTAGCGGCGCCAGGTCGATTCAGCCGGGTTGAGGCGCTCCGGCGGGCGGCGTCCGGCGGGGTGCGACTGATTCTCGGCGTCGTCGCACTCCTCCTGCTGGCGGCGTTCATTGAAGCGTTCTGGTCATCGAACCAGGCCATCCCTGCGGACATCAAGTATGCAGTCGGCGGCGCTGGATGGGTGTTGGTGATCCTCTACCTCACACTGGCTGGCCGTCGTGCGCCTTGACACGCTCACGGCGACGCCACGCCCACGTCATGCCTGGGAAGCGACCGATCTCGGCATGGCGATGGTTCGCCAAGGGTTCCAACCACTTTACGCCGCCTGGTTCGCCATCGCCTTGCCGCTGTTCCTGTTACTGCATCTGCTGTGCTGGGGAAACTGGTGGCTGATCCCGTGGTTGCTGTGGTGGCTCAAACCGTTGCTGGATCGCCCACTCTTGCACCTTCTCAGCCGCGCCCTGTTTGGCGAGTGGCCGACGCAGCGTCAATTCTGGCGGGAGTTGCCAGGGCTGTTGCGTCGGCAGGCGCTGGCCGCCTTGATCTGGCGTCGGCTGGATGCCGCTCGTTCCTTCACCTTGCCCGTCGGGCAATTGGAAGGTCTGACCGGCAAGGCGCGCCGCCAGCGGTTGCGTGACCTGGGTCAGCCAGGTCGGGGACCGGCGGTGTGGTTGACCGTGGTCTGTCTGCATGTGGAAATTGCCCTGGATTTGGCGCTAATCACCCTGGTCTGGATGCTGATTCCCGATTTCGTGGCGCTGGAATTCCTCGATCTGTTCGATGACAGCAATGAATGGAGTCAACTCTGGTTAAACGTGGTGGGATTTTGCGGGATGAGTTTGGTCGAGCCATTCTATGTCGCGGGCGGTTTTGCGCTGTATCTCAATCGGCGCATCTGGCTGGAGGCCTGGGATTTGGAGCTGGGTTTTCGGCGGTTGGCGGCGCGGCTGGCGCGGGCGGCGGCGCTGGTGGTCCTGGTGGCCGGATTAGGGTTAGGGGCG
>JBAQIQ010000120.1:0-4318 GCA_049288935.1 Candidatus Competibacteraceae bacterium | reverse complement strand
GTTGTTCCCTGACGGGTTTTCCATTCTGTGCGACAGTGACGGAACATGGGATCAATAGCGCTAGGAGTAACAGTGCGCCAGTTCGGCCGATTACAGGTGTTCTCACGGTGGGGTTCCTCTCGATCTACCGTTGGGTTGGCGCGGATCGCGTCGGCGTCCGCCTACCAATACCGCTCGCCGTATTGGCTTCGCGTTGATTTTTCTGAATAGCCTTGACGGTAGTAGCACGCTCGCTGATGGTCGTAACACGTCGCATTGTGGTTCGAGAAATAGATTCCACCGCCGCGATAATCGGTGCGCCGCTGATAGGTACGGTGGTAGCGATGATGGTCATGGCGGTCGTCATCGTTGTCCGAAGACGCTGCGTAGGCCGCTGCACCCGCAATGGCCAACCCTCCGACCAGGGCCGCCGTCGCGTTGGGGTCATAACGGGATTCTCCGGTATAGGGATTGGTCGTGGTGCAACCAAGGGTTAGCACGGACGCCAACACGACAGGGCTGATGCGGAAGAGAGGGATCATTGTTTGGAATCTCCTGTAGAAAAGGTCTATCGGACACCGGCCAAGCAGAGTTGATCCAGCTCGGGCAGACGTTTATCTGCAAAGACAACGAGACATTGCGAACCTTGAGATTGCCCCGGATGGGTGCTGCTGAGGGCGCCAAACGCCGATCAGTTAGCCTTTCCAGCGACCATCGCGGGTATGCTGGCGGCTAGCGAGTCCAGAATTTTGTTCTCTGCGGCCAGCCAGAAATCCAGTGCCGAACTATTCTGGGTGTCCGCTGACGCCCAAAGCTGGTAGGCGGTCCTGCGAATTTGCTCCAGGTAATCCACTGGTGAGAACGTCTCAAAAATTTTGACCAACGCTTCCTCTCGACCGACGCGGGCGCCGGCGATGCGCACCGCCGAGTCGGTGAGCAGGCGCAGATGTTTCTCGGCAGCCAGCCAGTAATCCATTGAGCGGTCACGCTGATCGGCGCTGGCCGACCACATGCTGTGGGCAAGTTCCTGAACCCGGTACAAATAGAGGGCGCGCAGAGCGGAAGGCCAGGCCGTCGCTGTTCCGACGGCGGTGGCAGTGGCGTTGTTGGCTCGGCGAATTGAATCAGCGGTCAGTTCGATGACCATCCGCTCGGCCATCCCCCAGAAATCAAGGGCTGTCTGACTGAAGTCGCGTCCGGCGGTCTGCCAAATGTGGTAGGCCAAATGACGGATATCGTGTTCCAGATCGTTTTCCATAGATTGTTACACCTTTCTGGGATCAATGTGCCTTACTGACGAAAGTGCTTCACTTCCATTTCCGCAGCGCCAGGGTCGGAGACATAGAAGTAGGTTTTGCCCTGCGCCAATAGGTATAGCTGTCGTTGCTTGATTTTTCTCCCTTGACGTAGGCATAGCCACGCTTTTGTAGAACTTGTTCGCCGCTGCCGCCTTTTGCTCCGACCAGATCTTGGAGACCAGGGGCAGGGCCCTGAGCCTGCGCTGCTGGCATCAGGATCAAAGCGGCGGCGCGTGCAGTTGTACAATGTCCGATAATACGACCCTTCATAATTCAACCTCCTTAAAATAAAAGATATTTTTCTAATTGAAGCCCGAAATCACGCCAACAGAAGACTCCTTGCACGGGCTCTCCCATCAGGACTTACTCCGGTTCCGAGAATTGACTTGACCACTCCTGCCCCATTTTAGCAGCAGGAGTGGCATTGCTCAGGTGACAGGTGGTGGAAAAACCTGCTGAGCGCTATCAACCTTTCAGGCTTTCTTGATCAGGCCGATTAGAAACAGCAGCAGCACCGCGCCGACCGTGGCGGTTACGATGGAGCCGATCAAGCCACCGGCAGACAGTCCCAGCAGCCCGAACAAAAAGCCGCCGACCACCGCACCGATAATGCCGACGATGATGTTACCCAGCAGCCCGAAGCTGCCTCCCTTGATGATGATTCCTGCTAGCCAACCCGCTAATGCACCGATAGCCAAGAAGATGACCAAGTTTGTAATGTCCATGTTGCGACCTCTCATGTTGCATGAAAGAAAGCTTAGTTTACATACTGGATTTTAGAACAGGTCAGCGCAGATGAAGCTCCAGCGGGTGACTTCCATTCGATTATTTTGACCGGAATCGCCAAGTCAACCGTTGCAGGCGGCGCACCTCCGCTACGGGCGGCGTAGGTCCATAACGCAATCGGGCGTACAGCTCCCCAATCTCCCGGATCGGCCCGGCCCATTCCGGCCTTTGTGCGACCACCCGTTCGGTGAAATCCAGCGGTCCCTCATGCGGACCACGCTTTAACCCCTGCCGGGCCAATCGGGCGCAAAATCGTTGCCAGGCCCGCACAACAGGATCGGCAGGTAAACGACTTCGCCAACGCAAGACCAGAAAAATCAGCGCTAATCCGCTCATTGCCGCGACCATCGCCACGATCATCTCTCCCCAATCAACCGCCCCGAATCCCAATCCCGATAAAAATTTTTTCTGCCGGTCGGGGCCATAAGCCAACACCCATTCGTTCCAGCGGATGTTGAGTGCATCCCAACCCATGGCCAACTGGCGCAACCACTGGAAATCGCCACCTCGCCGGGCCAGAAACGGCACCTCCTCGGCATCCGGCAACGCGCCATAAAGCCCCTGTTCCACCCGATTCGGGGCGACCGCTGCGGTAGGATCGACCCTGACCCAACCACGCCCTTCCAGCCAAACTTCCGCCCAGGCGTGGGCATCGGACTGGCGAACAATCAAATACTCGCCCATCTCATTACGCTCGCCCCCCTGGTAACCGGTCATCAGTCGGGCGGGTACGCCCGCTGCCCGCATCAGAAAAACAAACGCACTGGCGTAATGCTCACAAAATCCCTGTCGGGTGCGAAACAAAAACTCATCCACACTGTGAAAGCCCAGCAAGGGCGGACTCAGGGTGTAGTAGAACGGTTGTTCACGGAACAGTAGCAACGCCGTGCGCACCAGTGCCTCGGGCTGAAGATGGTGTGAGCGCCACCCCTCAGCCAATTCCCGAGCGCGAGGATTGCTCCGGGGCGGCAAGCGCAAGCCGATAAATCGCTCGGCGGCGGTCAGTTCGCCGGTTCGGTATTGCGGATAGGAACGCACCTCGTAGCGGTACACTTCATTCACCGGCTGATCGCGCAGCAGTTGAAAAGACGAGGTCATGCCAGCGTGTGGAGGCAAGCTGGCCGGTAAATCCAGCGCCAACAGCCAGCGCCGGTTACTGGGTTCCATGATCACCGTGTAATCCAAAGCTGCACCTTCCGGCGTAAAGGGTATCGGTGTCGGGGAGGGTGATTCATCGCGCTGTGTCCAGCGGCGGCCATCGAAATTCCACAGCACTGGCCCCCGCCAGTAGCGCTGGGCCGGCAGCGGCATGGCGCTGGTGAAGCGGACTCGAAACGCTACATCGTCTGACCGGGTCAATTCGCTGATCGTGCCTGGTTCCATCTCGCCCGCCAGGCCGGTCCGTCCCTGATAAGCGTCCTTGGGCAACCCCCACAACGGGCCGGGGATACGCGGAAACAGGACGAACAGCACCAGCATGACCGGAATCGCGACCAGCACCATTTTGCCAGCCAGCCGCAAGGGCGCCAGGGCGGTCAGGCCGGCGTGCTGGCGATGAATGAGCATTTGCGAAACCAGCATCAGCGTGACTACGACTAGCAGGTAGGCAACCAGGGGGATTTCTTGGCTGTAAAGCAGGTTGCTCATCACCAGCAGATAACCAAGGAACACCAACACTACCCCATCACGCAACCAGCGCGCTTCCAGCAACTTGCAGGCGGTCATCACGGTCAACAGCGCTACGCCGGCGTCGCGGCCAAACAGAGTTCTATAGGTGACCAGCACCCCGGCGGTCGCCAGTAACCCCAGTATGGGTAACATCCATCCAGGCGGTAGTGGTCGTTGGTAGACCGCAACCGCACCGCGCCAACCGGCGATGGCGATGAACACCGGCGCCAGCCAGATCGGCAATTCGTTGGCATACGGCGCCGCCGCCAATGTCAGCGTCAAAATCAGCCAGATCAGCGCCGTTGGCGTGAGCAGTTCTTCAGGTCGTTGCCAGGAGGCGTTAGGGGAGCGGCTGCGCTTCCAGAACTTCATCAAACGGAACTCCTGCGGAAGTGGTGCTGGTTATCCATCGGTCTGGCGGGCGGCATGGAGTTTTCTTATCCGTCGGCAGTTTTGCCTGTCCAGTCAGGCCGCCAAAACGATCAAAATCGTGCGGGTTGGATTTTCTGTTCCCACTGAGCGGCTTGCGCCGGGTCGTGCGGCAAGCCAAATTCGCCGTTGCGATAGGCTTGCGCCAACCGCCGGGC
>JBAQIQ010000119.1:0-1982 GCA_049288935.1 Candidatus Competibacteraceae bacterium | reverse complement strand
GCGCTGGATCGCGCGGCGCTGGCGGCGCTGCCGCAGCCCTTGTGGCGGGATTTGGCCGGCGCCCTGGTGGTGCTGGACATCCAGCGCATCAACGACTTGATCGAACAGGTCGCGCAGTGCGATGCGGCTGTGGCGCACGGGTTGCGAGAGTGCGCCGACAACTTCGATTACGTGCTGATCGAGCGGGCCTTGCATGGTGGCGAAGCCGGGCGGGCATCGTTTCCCGTCAGCACGGGCGCGACGCCCGACCGCGATCCCGAATCTCCTTTGAGCACCTGAACAGGCAACGAGTTAAGCGTATGAGCAGCCCATTGATCCGCCTTCTTGATCCCATAGTCTGTGCCATGGCGCGGGCCGGCCAAGGCGGCCAAGATCCAGTTTCGCCCATGGTGGTGGCGCCAGAGCCTGACTGGCATGC
The DNA here is from genome assembly GCA_049288935.1 of Candidatus Competibacteraceae bacterium. Taxonomy (GTDB): domain Bacteria; phylum Pseudomonadota; class Gammaproteobacteria; order Competibacterales; family Competibacteraceae; genus UBA2383. The sequence goes on along the minus strand of JBAQIQ010000119.1, from coordinate 1,564 downwards.
ACCCACTCAGCCCGCTTGAGCCCAGCACCTGCACGGAGAAAACCATGGAAGCCAACCATTGCGCAGCGCCAGCACTACCCCGAGCATCCGCAAAAGGAGAAGTGGCGGGCTCCTTTTTGATCGGCCTGACTCAGGCATTCTATAACCTGAGTGTTCTGCCACAGGGCGGCATGGCGCTGAAGATCGACACCATCGACGCGGCACAGTGGTATCCGTATTCCATGCTGATCGATACCTTCCACGCCATTGAAAAAACCTTCCCTTCGTCCAGAATTCTCTCTGTTCGCGCCGGCATGAATTTCATTCGCGTCTGGTACGAGCATGGCCCGGGCAAGACGATGATTCACTCGACTCTCGACTGGCTGCACGCCCACGACGAAGGCGCCGGATACAACTCGGTTGCGCGCGGCGGCAGCAAGAGTGAAATCGGCTGGAGCCGGATGCTGTCGATCGACGAGACGAATGGAATTGCGGTTTATGAAAGTGTGATGCCCCTCAGCGTGGACTTCGTCACGGGGGTGTTTTACGGGGGCTGCTTTCTCTTCGACGACATGGAATACGTGGCCATCGAGGGGACCAGCGAACCCTATGCGCCGAATCCGTCTTTCAACCGACTGGTGCATACGGTGCGCTTTCGCCAGAAGCCGAAAGACACCTGCCAGGACCTGGACCGCCGTATCGACGACCTCCAGCTCGGTTGTGCGCTGAGTTTGACCCTGGCCGAGGTCGAAAGCCTGGTCTGGCGCTACAAGGGACTGCGGCGCCGCCACGCGGTGGATACGGAGTACTACAACGAAATCAACACCATTTTGGCCAATGCCATCACTGAAAGCCGACGCATCGCTAAAGAGCTTGAATTGGCCAAGGTTGCGGCCGAAGCCGCCAACCTGGCCAAAAGCGCATTCCTGGCCAGTGTGAGCCACGAACTGCGCACGCCGCTGAACGCGATTTTGGGGTTTTCCGAGCTGCTGCGGCGGGACGCCGACATCGTGGGCCGCGACCGGGAGCATCTGGACATCATCAAGCGCAGCGGCGCGCACCTGCTGGGGCTGATCAACGACATTCTCGACATGGCCAAGATCGAGGCGGGCCACGTGCAATTGCAGATGGCGCCGCTGGACCTGCACACCTTGGTGCGCGATTTGGTGAGCATGATGAGACAACGCGCCCTGGAAAAGGGTCTCGAACTGCGCCTCGAACAGTCGTCCCGCGTGGTGCGCTATATCAAAGGCGACGAAACCCGGCTGCGGCAAGTGCTGGTCAACTTGCTGGGCAACGCCATCAAGTTCACCGAGAAGGGGCTTGTGACCCTGCGGCTGGAGGCCCAGCCCGACCCGAACCAGTCCCGGCTCTTGATCGAGGTGGAGGACACCGGGCCGGGCATCGCCCCCGAAGATCAGGCGCGGGTGTTCGAGCCTTTCGTGCAGGCCGGTTTGACCGCGGGTCAGAAAGGGAGTGGGCTGGGTCTGGCGATCACCCGGCAGTTCGTCGAGCTGATGGGTGGGCGCATCGGGGTGAGCAGCCGGCTCGGGCAGGGCAGCCGCTTCTGGATCGACCTGCCGGT
>JBAQIQ010000118.1:0-15294 GCA_049288935.1 Candidatus Competibacteraceae bacterium | reverse complement strand
GCCCCAGCCAGGAAGGGGCCGCCGGCATGAGCAGCCAGCGTACCCAGGGCGGCCAGCAGGGCAATGTCCTCCGGCCCGGCGTTGAAGTGGTAGTCCCCCACCAACAGCGACCAAGGTTGCCCATCCGGCATCCGCACTCCACGATCGATCAGCAGCGTATACAGGCTGGTGGCGGTCGGATCACCGCCAGCACTGCGCAGATCCGCCAGCAACTCCTGGCGGGTCACGTCGAGCAACACCACCTGCACTGCGTCACTGTCGAGATCAGCAATCAGCCCCTGCACACTTCGCCAAGTCGCTTCCAGCGCCTGGAATGCGGGTTGATGAAGAATGGCCCGCAGTTGCGCGCTGATCGCCGCATCCACCGCCGCCACCCAGGCCGCCTGGCTCGGGTCGATATGGACAATGTGGGGTTGCACCACGGCGCGCAGAAACGACTGAAGCGCGGTCGCCCCCGGATTCGCGGGCCGCGCCGTTGGCGGAGAGGTTGACGGTCGGCCTAGCAACCGGTCCAGCAGATCGGTGTCTTCTTCCAAGGATGCTGGGCCAGTCTGAACCGGCTCTGGAGGGGACGAAGAGGCCAATTCGGCTACAGCCTGGGCAAAGCTGGCCGGGTTGAGCAAGCGGGCGCGGCTGCGACGTAGGGCCTGGAACTCTTCCAGCCGCCGATACAGCGCATCTGGGTGAAAATCGTCGAGTTGGCTGAAGCCGACAGTGAGGACTGCCCCGGATTCAGCACCGGCCAGTCGCAGTCTCGGCGCCAACCGGGTCATGACCGCATCCAGGTTATCCACGTCGACCGGCAACAAGGGCCGGCTGGCCAGATCAGCCAGTGGAACGGGTGTTTCCCGGTGGGCGCGACCACTGAAATCAGCCATGATCAGGAGACGCAATGGCGCAGCAGGATCGCGGCGAGTAGGGACTGCAACCGATTTGGGTAGGTTTAACTGAAATTCCATTCGGCCTGGCATGATTTTTGATCTCCAAAAAGATAAGCACTACTGGGAAGTCTAGTCCGGTTTCGGGCGGTTATGGTGATGGAATTTCTGATGGGGATTTTCTGCTAAACTCAGTAGCAATGTTGTTCAAAGACAACGATTAGGATGGGAGTCCAGATCATGGCCATCACGCAAGAACACCGAATTTTCGCGGCCAATACCCCGCTGGGCGAGGATGTCCTGGTCTTCTATCGGATGATCGCCACCGAGCAACTGGGGCGACTGTTTGAATATGAAGTGGAATTGCTCAGCGAAAAAACGTACATCCCGCTGGTGGACGTGCTCGGTAAGAACGTGACTATTCGTATGCAATTACCGGAGGCGCGTGGATCGGGAACCCGCTATTTCAACGGCTTCGTGACCCGCTTCAGCTATCTGGGGATGCGTGGCATGCGTTATGGAGCCTACCGGGCCATTCTCAGCCCCTGGTTATGGTTTCTGACCCGCACTGCCGATTGCCGAATTTTTCAGAATAAGACCGTTCCCGCCATCATCGAGTCGATTTTTCAGGAGAACGGCTTTACTGATTTCAGGAAATCGCTCAGCGGCCAGTATCGGAGTTGGGAATACTGCGTACAGTATCGGGAAACGGATTTTAATTTCGTCAGCCGCTTGATGGAAAAAGAAGGTATTTACTACTACTTCGAGCATGAAAACGGCAAGCATACCCTGGTGCTGGCGGATAGCTACAGCGCTCATAGCGCATTTCCAAACTATAGCGAAGTACCCTTCTATCCACCCGATGTTATGCAAATGAAGGAACGCGATCATCTTTATGAATGGGTAGTCGAAAAACAGGTGCAGCCTGGGGGTTACGCACTCAACGACTTCGATTTTGCGGCGCCACCCAAGAATCTGCGCAAAGTACTCTCCATGCCGAAAAACCACGCCATGGCCAAATTCGAGATGTATGACTATCCGGGTGAGTACACCGAGCAGGGCGATGGCGAACATTACGCCAAGGTAGGCCTGGAGGAATTGCTAGCCCAGCATAAAGTCGTGCAGGCCGAGGGGGTCACTCGCGGGTTGGCGACCGGCTATCTGTTCACCTTGACCAATAGCGGAAATCAGGACCAGGATCGCCAGTATCTGGTGGTCTCTGCTACCTACGAATTACAAGCCGATCCCTATATATCCATGCCGGAGCCCGAGTCGCGCAAGCCCTACCAGGTGCGCATCACCGCTATCGACGCCCAGCAACCCTATCGGGCGCCACGGATTACGCCCAAACCGGTGGTTCAGGGGCCACAAACCGCGATTGTCGTCGGTCCCGAGGGCGAAGAGATTTATACCGATCAATATGGCCGGGTGAAATGCCATTTTCACTGGGATCGGTACGACAACGCGAACGAGCAAAGCTCTTGCTGGATTCGCGTCGCCCAGAGTTGGGCGGGTAAGAAATGGGGTACTTTATACTTGCCGCGCATCGGCCAGGAAGTGATCGTTGATTTTCTGGAGGGCGATCCCAATCGGCCCATTATCACCGGACGGGTCTATAACGGCACGAATATGCCGCCCTACACCTTGCCGGACAAGAAGACGATGTCCACTCTCAAAAGCTTGTCCAGCAAGGGCGGGGGCGGGTTCAACGAATTGCGCTTTGAGGATGACAAGGGCAAGGAACAGATCTTTTTGCACGGTGAGCGGGATGAGGACATCCGCATCAAGAACGACGCCCGCGAGTGGATCGGCAGTGAGCGGCACTTGATCGTCAAGAAAAAGCAGTTCGAGCAGGTCGAGGGCGAAAAGCATCTGATCGTCAAATCCGGTGATGGCGGCAGTGGCGATCAGTTTGAAAAGGTGGCCGGGGAAAAGCATCAGGAAGTGGGTGGCGATCACAATCAAAAAGTGGGCGGTAGCCTGTCTCTCAAAGTAGATCAGGATCAGCAGGAAAAGGTTGGGATGAATCATGCCTTGGACGCGGGTATGGAAATTCACCTGAAGGCCGGGATGAAGGTGGTGATCGAGGCCGGGATGCAGTTGACCATCAAGGCCGGTAGCAATTTCATCGACATCAATCCGGGTGGCATTTTCATCAGCGGTACGCCGGTGGTGATGATCAACAGTGGCGGTTCAGCGGGTTCCGGTTCGGGCAGCTCGCCCGGTGCGCCGACGGCTCCTACGGAACCCAAGGAAGCGGCGGATGATCAGCCCGGTGAAGTGACCAGCGCTCAGGCAACGCCAATTCAACAACAGAGTCAGTCGCTGGATTCGGTGGCGGTGGGCGGCTATCAGCAAAATCCACAAGTGCAGGCGCTGTCCAACGCCGCCCGGTCTGGAACCCCGTTCTGCGAAGTTTGCGAGGAATCCCGCCAACAACAGCAAAGCGCCAGCCGTTCGCCGGGGGCCGCATCATGAACCTCCCTATGCTCGCGCAAGCCGTTCGTCAGCAATTGTTTACCGTCCCCGAAACCACGGTGTACGCCATTCTCGATGGCGCTTCAGTCCCCGAATTGCCTCAAAATCTGGCGCGCTTCGGCGTGGCGGCGGAATGTCTGTTTCGGGGTGAACTGGGGCCGGATATGGCGCAGGTCGCGCCGTATCTGGCGGTTGCGCCGCCGAATCATCCGTTCATTGAATGGTTGTTGCAGGAAGGCTGGGGCCAGCACTGGGGTGTTTTCGTGATCAGTCAAGCGAACTTGCGGACGTTGCGGATGCATCTACGCACTTTTCTCAAAGTTTATAGCCCGGATTTAAAGCCGCTGTATTTTCGCTATTACGATCCTCGGGTGCTGCGGGTTTATCTGCCAACATGCAACGATCAGGAGGCGCGCACGATGTTTGGCCCAGTGCTGCGCTATATCATGGAAGGCGAAGATTCCGCGACCCTGCTGAAGTTCCGGCTTGAAGAGGGAATCATCAAGAGCGAGCAACTGCCATTGGGTTGATTGATCGAGAAATCATAAACTTTTTTTCTTATCGATCACCACGCGAGTCGGCTGCCGCAATATCCGCAGAGGGTTGAAATATGTTAGTGATTCGCCGGGAACAAATGGATGTGCTGGGCGCCTACATGCGCGCTCAATTTGAGCAGCGTATGGTCAACCATCTCCGGGCCAAATTTCCTGAGCGCACCCAAGATTTACCGGACGAAAGAATTCGTTCGGTCGTGCAAAACAGTACGAAGAAAGCCGAAAGTTACGGTATTGAATATGAGGACGATATTCGGCGTTTCATTGAGTATCTGGTGATTTATGGAGTTCGGTTGGATACTCGGGAAGAAACATGGTGGATTGGTGATATTTTACGGCGGAATGATCTCAATGGCGCCGCCAAAATGGATCTCATTGACAACCGTGAACTGCAGGCGCTGAGGGGATAAAAAAGATGGGCAGATTAAGCAGACCTCTGAACAGCGACGCGGTTAAAGCAGCGGATGATGAGTTCTATGCCAAACATCCAGAGTTGGTGAAGGATGGCAAACGGATTCCTTTATCTGCAACGGATCCCAGCCAAGCCGACTTGCGCAAGGAATGGGTAGAACTGTATAAAAAAAACGGTGGCAAGGAAGAAGATGATGAAAAACCACCCGCTAAAAAGCCCGATGATCCAGTAGAGCCATGCCCGAATAAACCCAAACCGAAACTGGTGCGATTGACGGTCATTCAAAACGCCACGCAGACTCATGTAACGGGCGCCAAGAACTGGGCTACAGTCAAGAAATCAACGGATGACGTGATCGTTGAAGCCACGACAACGCCTAATAATAATGAGGAAGAATGGAAACAAATCAACTGGTCGGGCGATTCGGGCACGGCGGTTCCCGGCAAGCCGAATCAACGCAAGCTGTCCCGGTCCACGAGTAAGAAATACCATGTCGAGGCGGAATTGGGTGGCGTGAAGGACCATGTTGATGTGTGGGTGCTGTGGGCTACCGTCACCATTCTCACGAGCGGCACGACCCCGGCGAACGCTGTGCAATTCGAGGCGCGGTATGATGGTACTGAAAACCTGGGGGTGCAATCCTACGATGCGGGCAACAAGGCCGTTGGCAAGGTTGTGCCGGTTGCCGTGATTACGCCTGCTGGCGTCCACGATGTGGTGAAATCAGGATGGGCGTTTAAGCGGGAACGTATGAGTCATGACTGGGCGGATGGAGAAAAATATACTCCACCCAAATTTGGTATGGATTATTGGAATACAACTTGGCTCGACGATACTTCCAGTCCTTCGTTTCAAACGCTGATTCCAGATGAAAAGGATAAAATATACGACCGTGACGCTCCTAATATTGGTGCTTTTGGTGCTAACGACTACGAGACTTACAATAATTTTCGCGAATGGATCGAGTGGAATGCTGATAATTGCTCAGATAAGGCCAATTGGTATTGGCAAGGCCGTTGGCAGAAGAGCGCAACGCCGCAAGTAACATTAAAGGATGTTGGGACAGGGGATATTTTACTGCCTGAAAAATCACATTTTCATCCATGAAATTATGGATGGTAAGTCCTAATTCAATAGGGGTGGCGGCTGTATTTTGCACCCTGTTGACCTTATCTGCCTCTATGGGGCTACAGGCCGGTGGTCGAGTGGGAGAGGAAATCATGATTGAGCAAGAGGTTATGGAATTGATGAGATCGTTGGACACCATGGACGAACAGGCGCAGATGCGGCTTGTGTCGAAAGTGGACGCACAGCGCAGTGAATTACTGAGTGTGCTCATAAAACACTTGGATGCCAGTCCTTCCAAAAATGTGCAAGCCGCCGCCGTGTATCTGATTGGCCGACATCGTCTTGCCGAAGGGGTTGGTGAGTTGATCCGGCGTATTGACTTTGACGCTTCAGGTCAAGCGATCAAGGGGGCTGAACCTCTTTGGGAGCAGTATCCGGCGATGGAAGCGTTAGTCACTATCGGTAAACCTTCGGTACGGGCGGCCCTTCAATTGCTTGCCATTGAGAAAGACCATCTGCGCCGGACTCTGGCTGTCAAGGTGGTCCGTTATGTCGAAGGCGCAGAGGTTGCTCACTTTATCCTGGACCATTCGTGTGCGATTGAAAATGATCCGATCCGCAAAGCCAATCTGGCTGATGCGCGTGCGCGCCTAGCTAAATTACCAAGGTAGCCGGTAGAAATCAGGTCTTTTCACCGAGCCTATTTTTCCACCTCGCCCCTGAGCATCACACCCTCCACGCCGACAATCCGCAGCCGGACGCCCGCCGGACAGTCCTGGTTGACCAACACCTTCCAGGTGCTGTCATCGACCCGAATTTTACCGTGGCCATTCACGATGGGTGCGTCCAGGGTAAAGACCCGGCCGATATATTGATGACTACGGCGGTTCAGCAAGGGATCGTCCGTGGGGGTTGGATGCCGGCGCAGTCGCCACTGCCAACTGACGATGGAGCCAAACGACAGCACGGCGAACAGTAACGCTTGCCAGGTCCAGGCCAGTTCCGGCAGGACGGTCAACACCAGCCCCACCAGCAACGCCGCCACGCCCATCCACAGGAAAAAGAAGCCGGGAACGATGGCTTCAATAGCCATTAACACCACGCCCAGCAGCCACCAGTTCCAGTAAACCGGCTCCAGCAACCCGGCGTTCATGAATGGGTTCCTTTGCTCAGCGCCTGCTGCGCCAGTTCGGCGACACCCGCCAGACTACCCACCAATCCTGAAGTGTCCAGCGGCATCAGCAAGACCTTCTGGTTGGGAGCCACTGCCAGTTTCCCAATAGCTTCCACATACTTCTGCGCTACAAAGTAGTTGATGGCCTTGACATCACCTTTGCCAATCGCTTCCGACAGCATCAGCGTCGCACGGGCTTCGGCCTGAGCCAGCCGTTCGCGGGCTTCAGCATCGCGGAAAGCCGATTCCTTGCGGCCCTCGGCTTCCAGGATCGCTGCCTGCTTCTGACCTTCAGCGGCCAGGATTGCCGCCTGCCGCTCGCCCTCGGCAGTGAGAATCGCCGCCCGCTTGTCCCGCTCCGCCTTCATCTGCCGGGCCATGGAGTCCACCAGATCTTTAGGTGGAGCGATGTCTTTGATTTCAATGCGGATGACTTTGAGACCCCATGGGGTAGTGGCCTCATCCACCACATTGAGCAACCGGGCGTTGATCTCATCACGCTTGGACAGGAGTTCGTCCAGATCCATAGAACCCATCACGGTGCGGATGTTGGTCATGGTGAGGTTGAGGACCGCGAACTCCAAGTTGTTGACCTCGTAGGCGGCCTTAGCGGCGTCCATCACTTGATAGAACACCACCCCATCGACCTGGACCATCGCATTATCTTTGGTGATGATTTCCTGTGAGGGAACATCTAATACCGTTTCCATCATGTTGATCTTATGACCGATACGGTCAACGATTGGAATGAGTAGATTCAGGCCGGGGCGCATGGTCTCGGTGTAACGACCAAAGCGTTCGACCGTGTATTCCATACCTTGCGGCACGGATTTGACACCCAAGAACACCAGGATAATGGCTAGGATAACGAGTCCGATAACAAATGCGGAAAAACCCTCAAGCATGGCTTGATTCCTCTGTAGTATGGGCTATGAACTCCGGGCATCCAGTTTGACGTGCAACGGCGTGTCATCTTCCGTCCAGGCCACGACCTGCCAGCGCGGAGTTCCTTCTTCGTCAATATACAGCGAAGCAGAGTCTGGCTCGATGAGTCCAGCGCCGGGTGGGGTGTTCAAGGCTTTCAAAGCGGTGGGCAGCACGGTATCGAGGTCACGCAGCCAAGGACCCGGGCGCAATGATTGTGTCGGTGAGTTGGCTGTCATCTCACGCCATTCGGCTTCGTCAATCGCTTGATCGAATTCCCGGTCTGTTGCGGTCACCGCCAGCTCAGGGATGAGCAAATCGAGCACAATGTCAAAGCGTTGCAGTCGGCGGATGCGTCGTTCATGCTGGCAGCGGCAACTACGGAAAGAATAGCGGAATTCACAGGGAGCCGTTGTTCCTTCTGCGTTATGCGCCAGCTCCACGACGACTGCTTCCAGCAGTGCATCTGGATCGGTGTGCAGGGCTAAGGGGTGGACATATTCATAACCCGCCCAGACGGTGGTGATGGCGTCGGTTGCTACAGGCAACGGCTGACGGTCGACCCTGATAGACAGAGCGCCGCCAGTCAACTGGTCAATATCAATGCCATGCTCGGCCAACAGTTGGCGGGAGCGGCGATCAGCGGCGCGCAGGTACAGGCTGGTTAATGGCCATGCCTGCCGCCAGACGCCGATTACTGCGCCGCGCAGACTCAGGCGAACCGGGCCTTCGTCAGCGACCGGTCGCAGCCAGCCTTGTTCGATCAGGGCCTGAATTTCGCGGGCGTAATGGTCGGTGAGCCGATGGGCTGGGTCAGAGGCTATAGGGTCGATTCTAGCCCGATCAACGGCTTGCGATAGAGAAGCGACCAGTTGGCGATGCAGCGCGTACAGCGCCCGTGAATCCCAAACATCTTTCAGTTGCAGGCGAGCCAGATAAGCCGGCGCTGGCAGGCTATAGGGCAGATTGAAGTTGTTTGTATCCAGCACCCGGCCGTCATCAAACGTGGTCGAGAATTCGGTAAATTGCCGACGGGGCTGCTGACCGGCTTTGAATTCAATATGAGCGCTCATCGCGTCAATCCCCTGGTCGGGTTGAATCAATAGCCGCAGCCACAGCGTTGCGCCCTGAATCAGCTCATCGCAGCGGAAATTACCCCGTTGGACGAAGCCATCGGCGGCTAGCGCCTCGGTGTCGTTGGTCAGAGCAACCCAGGCAATGTCAGGCAATTCAACCTCAGTCAGTGGGATAAAGCGCGGACGCACGAGCTGTCGGACCCGGACCAGGGTTAGCGGAACGCCGATCAGCATTTGCAGCAGCAGCAGGGGTGGCGCGACGAGCCATTTGCACAGGCGAACCAACAACACCAGTAGGTAGGAAGGCAGCAGGACCACGCCACGTAGCAGGGAAAGCAACAGGGAGCGCACGGATTTTAGGTCTCCTCGTCCAGGCGTCCGAGACAGAAAAACTGTCCCTGACTCCACACCCCGTAGTCTCGACCGCACGCCGTCTGCCGTTCCTCGCCTAATTCGACCAGTTCCAGGAAAACCGCCCGGCTCAGCAGCGCCCGCAGTCGGCTACGGACATGGATGTAAGGTGCAGGTTCACCGCTGGGAATCGGGTATTCGACGATCAGTGGGTGATCGATGCCGACGGTAACGAGGTCGCCGACATTAGTGGTGAAGGTCAGACATTGTTCAAGACCGACGCCGGTTGCATCGAGCCGGATGGCCAGGAATGGAGCGTCATCGACCCGGATTCGCCATTTTTCGACCGGTGTGACCAGATAATAATGACCATCTTCATCGCAACGCAGGATGGAAGCGAATAACCGAACCAGTGCTTCACGTTGAATGGATGCGCCCTCATGATGCCAAACACCGTCGCGGGTGATGCGCAGATCCATATCGCCGAGCAGGGGAGGATTCCAGCGCTCTACTGGCGGCACGGGTCGGTCAGAGTTGAGCAGGGTCGCCAGAGTAGCGGGATTAGGTGTGGGAAGGGGCATCGCGTTAGTTCACGGTTAGAATTTCGACTCATATTATAATGTGTCGATGATAACCGCGATGAAGACGCCCCTAAGCAATAGAAATAGCGTCCGGTCACTCCCCCACGGGGGGAGCAGAGCGGGGCTAGCCCTCGGTGGTGACTCGTTGCAGGTCGCGGTAGACACGCATGACCCGGTCGGCATAAGAGGAGCGCGTGCCCAGGCTGCCGTTATATTTCAGCAAAGCCCGGCGCAGATTGCCGGGATGGGCGTTGAGATATTCGACCAGCACTCGGGAACCTGCATGGATGTTCTTGGCCGGGTCGAATAACTGATGGGAGCCGCCGATTTCCTTGACCGTATCCGGATGAAATCTGGGCATGACCTGCATCAGACCACGGGCGCCCATGCGGCTAACCGCCCGTTCCTTGAAGGTGGATTCAACAGCGATAAGAGCCAGAATCAGCTCCGGTTCCAAACCATGACGCTCGGCGTTGCGGATGGCTTCATGCACGATACGCTGGGCCTTGGTTTCGGAAACTTGATACCTTTTCTGAATGTGCCCGGATAACCGGTTGACTTTCCCTTGCTTGGCGGGAGTAGTGGAGTTGGCGGCGGTGTCTTCCGCTTCCACGGCCATGGCGACCGCAGTGATCTCGTCACCACGGACGATCTCCGGCGATTGAGCCAGCGCTGCGGCGGGTATTGACAGTACCGCGCATAGCAACCCGGACTTAAGGGTCAGAGTAAGCCTATCCTTGAGGCATTCCGTGAATTCCATAAAGACCTCCGTCGTTAATCAGCACGAACTGATAGTGTGCTCGATGGATCCGGATCCCTGCAGGGGCATTGGACCTTCCTTGATGCGACCGGAGAATTTCCCGGTTGCCGCGAATCCGACCTAAGCAACTCCGGTGGTGGGCCTGCCAGCCCAGTACCGGTGTCGCCTGACGTTCCTAGGCCGCATTTCGACCCATGGCAGGAACATATTGCAATACAACATTACGTCTTTATGAAAGCACAGATAAAAAATGATTTGCAAGTATCTAATTGGCAAATAGATATTTCAAAAGCATTAAAGATTAACTTACTAACCAGTGTTCATTTTTAATTTTCTCTTTTAAAATTAAATACTTAATAAATAAATACGTTTTTTAGACATTAAGTTAAAAAAACTTGTAAAACAATTAGTTAATATTTTTATTTGTTTTTTGCTCAACAAGAACAAATTTTTCGCCGCAAGATAGTCGAAAGTCAAAATGGAAAAATTATCCGAACTTGGTATTTTTATAAAAATATTATAAAAATCAATAATTTTATTTTTAATAACCAACAAGACCTAACCTGATGAAAATTATTAATAAGATATTGAAAAATATTATTTTTTTTTTAAGTTTCTTCGTAGACTGGGAATTCGAAAAATGGAATAGGGTGAGACCATTTGCAGAACAACGATGCTTGGCGAGTGGTTGATGGAGAGTACAATCGTGGCGGAGTGGTGGAATGATCCTGCAGCTCCCTCATGGGCCAGCACCGGGCGGAGAGCGCAAAAATAGCCGCATGAATAACCAACGAGGAGCAGCGACGATGGGCAATCGACTTTCCAAGATTTATACCCGCACCGGCGATCAGGGGACGACCGGCTTGGGTAGTGGCGAACGAGTGGCCAAGGACTGCCCACGTATCGAAGCCATCGGCGCGGTGGATGAACTGAATTGCGCGGTAGGGCGGGTGCTGGCGCATGATTTGTGCGGCCCGGTACGCACCTGCCTGGAGGAAGTCCAGCACCGACTGTTTGATTTGGGCGGGGAGCTCAGTATTCCGGGATATCAGGCGATCAAGGCGGAGGATATCGCCGCGCTGGAGGCAGCGCTGAATGATTTCAATCAGCAATTATCACCGCTCAAGGAATTCATTCTGCCGGGAGGTAGCCGGGGCGCCGCCGACTGCCATATTGCGCGGGCGACTTGCCGGCGTGCCGAGCGGCGGGTGATCTCGCTGGCGCGGGAAGAAACAGTCAACCCGCCGGCTCAGGTTTATCTGAATCGGCTGTCCGACCTGTTATTCGTCTTGTGTCGGGTGGTTGCCCGCGATGAGGGGGGTATTGAAGTGTTATGGCGTAACCCTGGCCGAACCTGAACCCATCTGACCTTGAACCTTCAGTCCAGACCCAGTTTCTTCAATCGGTAGCGCAGCGCCCGGAAACTAATGCCCAGCTTTTCAGCAGCAGCAGTCTTATTATAGCGGGTGGCTTCCAGCGCCCGCATGATCGCTGCCCGCTCCAGATTTTCCAGATAGCCTTCCAGATCGTTGACCACTGGAGCCGAGGGGTAAGGCACTGTCTTGGGTTCGCAGTCGATGGGTGTCAATGGTCGTTCAGTCACCGGCTCGCTGCGTGAGGGAGCTGGAATCGGCATGGGCCGCAGCGACCGGGAGAGAGCTTCGCTGACCGGTGGCGACCGGGAGAAGGGTTCGTTGACGGGCAACGATAAATCATCGGTTTGGATGACCTCGCCCTCGCAAAGAGTGAAGGCGCGTTCCAGAATGTTTTCCAGCTCACGGATGTTGCCTTGGAAAGAGTAAACCCGCAACGCAGCTAACGCGGTCGGGGTCAGTTTTGGCCGTGGCCCTCCCGACGTTTGACCCAGCCGGTCAAGAATCGCTTCGACCAGTTCCGGAATGTCTTCAGGATGCTCGCGCAAGCTCGGCAACCGCAACTGGATCACGTTCAGACGGTAGAACAAATCTTGGCGGAAAGCGCCGTTCTGCACCAGGGCTGCCAGATTCTTGTGGGTGGCGCTCAGAATGCGCACATCGGTCGCCATCTCGATTGCCGCGCCCACCGGACGCACCGCCCGTTCCTGAATGGCCCGTAGCAGCTTGACCTGCATGTGAGCAGGCAATTCCGCAACCTCGTCCAAGAACAGCGTGCCGCCTTGCGCGGCCTGGAATAGTCCGCCCTTATCCTGGGCCGCACCGGTAAAACTGCCTTTCTTGTAGCCGAAGAACTCGCTTTCCATCAAATGCTCGGGAATCGCCCCACAGTTGACCGGTACGAAAGGCTTGTCAGCGCGTGGTCCCGACAGATGGATCAATCGGGCCGCCAGCTCTTTGCCGGTGCCTGACTCACCATTGATCAGAATTGGCGCTTGGCTGCGGGCCAGTTTGGCAATCAGTGTTCTCACCTCGGCCATCACCGCCGATTGACCGAGCAGGATGGGCCGGTTGTCGCTGGGCCGACCCTCGCCGCTGCGATTCAGCCGCAACGCGGTCGCCACCATGTTGCGCAACACCGCCAATTCAAACGGTTTGGGGACGAAATCAAAAGCGCCCAGCTTGAGCGCTTCGACTGCGCTCTCGACATTGCCATGGGCTGTGATCACGGCGACCGGCAGGTTGGGATAGTGTTTTTGAATGTGCGCCACCAGCTCCAGGCCGCTGCCGTCCGGTAGTCGCAGGTCGGTGATGCAGAAGTTGAAGGGCTGGCGCTTGAGGAGCGCCCGCGCTTCGGTCAGGTTTTGCGCCGACAGGCAGCTGATGTCCAACGGGATCAGAGTCATTTCGATCAACTCGCGGATATCGGCTTCATCATCGACGATCAAGGCGTTGCAGGCATCCATTAGTCCATCTCCGGTGCGGGATTGGGGGGGACAAAGGTCACGCGAAAGCAGCTGCCACCCCCCGTAATCGGCAAGTATTGCAAATGGGCCCGGTTGGCTTCGCACAATTCCCGAGCCAGGTACAGACCCAGTCCGGTCCCCTTGGCCCGGGTAGTGAAAAAAGGTTCAAACAGGTGGGAAATGAAATCTGGCGAGATTCCGGGACCAGCGTCACGTACTTCCAGGAAGGGTCGTCCGTGGCTGCTCTCTTGACCCGCACGCAGTTCGATACGAGGGGATTTGCCCGGCTGGACTCCATGTTGGCAGGCATTGGCGCATAGATTCCAGAGCACTTGGCGCAGTTGATGAGAGTCAAAGAGAACAACCAGTTCATCTTGTTCCACACGCTGATGCCATTCGGGGGCTGGTCCGTCTATCCCGCGCAAGAATTCCTCGCGGAAGGTCTCCAGCCAAGGCGCCAACGGCAACCGCTCTGGTTTCACCCGGTCACGGCGAGCCAGATCGAGAACATCGCCAATGATACGGTTGGCGCGCTTTACATTGTCGTGGACAATCTGCGCCAGCCGTCGATCACTGGCGCTGGTGTTGGTCGATTCTTCGAGTAATTGGGCGGCGTGATTGATCGCCGTCAACGGGTTGCGGATTTCATGGGCGATGCCAGCGGTTAATCGCCCCAGCGCCGCTAGCTTGATTTGCTGCAACTGTGCTGCTGTCTGGTCAGAATCTTCCATAAGAATCAGAATATTAGACGACTGGCGACCGCTGAGCCGGGTAAAGCGTGGAATCAACTCCGGGCGATGCTCCGCCGGACGGAAAGGGAAAACCTCGGTACCACCCTCGCGCAACCAGCGTTCCAGGCCCCGCGCTAACAGCGGCGAGACCTGTTCCAGCGCGCTTCCCGAAACAGCGTCCAATGCGCCCAGCCATTCGCAGGCGGTATCGTTTATCAGTTGAATCTGGCCTATGGCGTCGACCACCACCACTCCATTTTGCAGGTGGCGGATGATGCCCTGGTTTAATTCAGCGACTTCCAGCAGCTCCCAGGTGCGCTGCCGGGCCAACGCTTCGCTGCGTCGGGCGCGTTCGGCCAAGGCGTGGGTCAGGCCGGCAGTGGCAAACAATACAGCGCCCAGGACTCCGAGGCGCACCCAGTCGTCGGTAGCGTTATTCAGTTCCACCCAAAAACCGTCCCATTTTCCTGGACCACGTTCCATCTGGGCCAGCGCTTCGGCGTATTGCCAACGATCGACCAGCCAGGAGCTGGTCAACAGGAAAAAGCCCAGTGCGGATGTCAGCAGCGCCGAAATGAGGGGTAACAGAATGCCGTTGGCGCCAACGGCCGCGATTAACAGGCTGTTTAGACTGCTGGACAGGCCACCTGAAGCGTTGATGAGTACCGTGAGTACGATCAGGTCGACGAGCATTTGCAGGTGGGCTTGCACCAGAAGCTGTGGTCGCCGCCAGTAACTACCAGCGATGGCGATCATCGCCAGCACCAGGTAAGCCAACGCCGCACCCAGAAACAGTCGTGGTTCCTGCTTGCCAAAAAGTCGGCTTTGTTCATCCATGGCGAACGCAGTCAACAAGAGCGTGGCCAGCACCAAGCGATAAATATTGGTGGCCCGGAACACCTGCCACAGGCGACGGCGGTCAGCGAAGCGGTCAGAGTAGAGGCTGGCGAGCGGATCAGGCAGGGTCATGAGGGTGGGTGCGCGGTGGCAGGTTGCTCTGTGAGATAGCGATACCTTTACTTATTCTAATGACACATGCTCAACAATACACGAATCCCCGCTTTCATTTATTTGGTTCTTCGAAGGTTCTTGTGGAGTTCATCAGGCCGGGCGGGGGATGTGAAGCTCACCGATTGATTCGTAGACAGGGTAAAGTCGCTGCATTGCCGGATCGGCGGTCCGAACCGGCCTGCGGGACCAGTTCCATAGAAACCCTCGAAAAACCATCTATTTAATGTGTTTTATCCATTCTAAATTCTTCCCGTCCGTGGAAGGACTCATGCTTCGGCGGGCCGGTGGTCGTCCGACAATCTTGCAATAGGGGCGTGAAGATCAGGGGATTTCGGCATACAATGACGACTTCAACACAAGAGGGGGATGTACTCCACATGAATCTGCACGAATATCAAGCAAAAGAACTGTTCCGGCAATTCGGTGTGCCGACGCCGAAAGGCATCAAAGTCAACTC
>JBAQIQ010000117.1:0-2180 GCA_049288935.1 Candidatus Competibacteraceae bacterium | reverse complement strand
GTGCACACGTCGAACTCGTGAGCGTAGAAATCCAGGTCCCGCCCGAGCATCTCGCCCAGGTCGTGGCCGGCCGAAAACACCGGCCCGTTCCCGCGCAGGATGACGACCGAGAGGGTCTTGTCCTCGCCGATGGCCTTGAAGCAGGCGATGAGCTCGTCCATGTGCTCGACCGACAGCGCGTTGCGCTTCTCCGGGCGGTTCATGGTGACGAAGCCGATCTTGCCCTCGCGGGTGAAGAGGATGTGGCGATACGGGTTGTCCATGCGGGCGATTATGGCAGAACATCGCCCCTCTCCCAGCGGGCTATCCCTTACCCACAATTCGGTAGACAATGCGCGGCAAATGGAGCAACAATCCGATTTGAGCTGGGCGGAATGGGAATTTGGGCATGCCGATCTGGGCGACAAACGACGGACGAGGCGTGCGGTAGCGATTGCGACCGCCCGTGCAAATCAGTCTGATGCGTCACTCCCCCAATCGCTTGGGAGCCCGGCCGATGTCAAGGCTGGGTATCGGTTCTTTGAGAATGAGGATGTGGAGCCACGGGCGCTCATTGCGGCGCACAAGCAGCGTGTGATTGAGCGCGTGAGAGAAGCGGATGAGGAATGGGTGTTTGCCATCCAGGACACCATGCACATGGAATTGGGCGAAGTCGACGCCTGGGCGCATTCGACGATGGTGGCGGATGAGAAGCGGGTGCCGTACGGGTTGATCCAACAGCAGGTATGGTCTCGACCGGCGACAAAGAAGAGCACGACAACGCATCGGAAAGCGCGAAAGGTAGAGGACAAGGAAAGCTGGAAGTGGATCTCTGGGATCCGAGCAGCGGGCGTGCTGCAACAGGCAGTGGGCAGATCGAAGGTTGTGTGTATTGGCGATCGCGAGAACGATCTATATGACGCGTTTGCCGCGGCGCGAGAAAGCGAGGTGGAACTGCTGATCCGATCTGCGCAGGACCGGAAGATTGTCGAGGACGAGACACTGCGGCTTTGGGAATACGTGACAGGGCAGCCTGCGCTCGGCGAAAGCACAGTAAACATAGGGCGAAACAGCGATCGGGATGCCCGGATCGCGCGGGTGCAGGTTCGCAACGTGAAGGTGACGCTCCAGCCGCCAAATCGGTCAAAAGCAAGTGAAGCACGCGCGCCAATTCCGGTTTGGGCGATTCACGTTGTTGAAATTGACCCACCGAAAGGCGTGGAGTCCATCGAGTGGCTCCTCTTAACAACGGTGAAGACCGAGACATTGGAAGAAGCATCCCGACGGGTGCGATGGTATGCCATTCGCTGGCTGATCGAGATGTTTCACAAAGTGCTGAAGAGCGGCTGTCAAATTGAAGAACGACAATTCGAGACATTACCCAACTTTCAACGCTATTTGGCGATCGACAGTGTTGTCGCTTGGCGTGTGCTCTTTCTTACGGTCATCGGGCGAGTCGAGCCAGACATGCCGTGCTCAGCGATTCTCGAAGTCGAAGAATGGCAGACCCTCTTCGCCTATCATCATCCAAAGAAAGCCATACCCGCAGCGCCGCCCAGACTGCTCGACGCCGTGATATGGATTGCCAAGCTGGGCGGGTTCCTTGGGCGCAAGTCGGATGGCCAACCCGGGACCATCGTAGTCTGGCGCGGCATCCAAAGGCTGCAGGTCATGACCCTGGGCTTCATCGTCGCCAGGCAACTTGTGGGTAAGGGATAGCCCGCTGGGAGAGGGGCTCCTACCCCCGCCATCAGCAGGCCCAGCCGAGCCAGGGTCGCCTCGGCCCGATCCATCACCGCCATCAGGCGGCCCTCGAACATCACCCCAATCCGGTCGGACAGGGCCAGCAATTCGTCGAGGTCTTCAGAAATGAGCAGGGTCGCCATTCCCCGCTCGCGCTGCTCGAGCAGGCGCTGATGAATGTATTCCGTTGCGCCGATGTCGACCCCGCGGCTGGGCTGGGCGCAGATCAGCACGGCTGGCTTGCGCGACAGCTCGCGGGCCAGGATCAGCTTTTGAATATTCCCGCCCGACAGGTTTTTGGTCGGGGTGTCGAGGCTGGGCGTCTTGACGTTGAAACCCTTGACCAGGGCGGCGCTCGCGCAGGTGATCGCGGCGGGATCCATAAAGCCGCCACGCGAACAGGGCGGATGGCCATGGTCCTGCAGGATGAGGTTCTCGGCCACGCGGAAGTCCTTGAC
>JBAQIQ010000116.1:0-23709 GCA_049288935.1 Candidatus Competibacteraceae bacterium | reverse complement strand
CGGCTGGCCGGCTGTCACCGGGAGACCGGGTGCGAGTGCGAGGCTTCATCAGCCGCGCCCATTACCGTGAAAGCGGAGGCCGATGGGTGTTGCATGCTGCTCATATCGATGTTTTGAATACCGAATTATCTGAGGACCCAGACCATGTCACGTTTTTTCCGTCGTAAAAAGTTTTGCCGTTTCACTGCTGAAGGCGTCAAGGAAATTGACTATAAGGACATCGCTGTCCTGAAGAACTACGTCACCGAAACCGGCAAAATCGTTCCTAGCCGGATTACCGGCACCAAGGCTCGTTACCAGCGGCAGTTGTCGGTGGCGATCAAGCGCGCACGGTTTTTGGCGTTGCTGCCGTTTTGTGACCGGCATTAAGCGTCCGCCATTGACCATTGGAGCCTGAACATGGAAATCATCCTGCTGGAAAAAATCAATAACCTGGGCGTCCTGGGCGACCGCATCAAGGTTAAACCGGGCTATGCTCGTAACTACCTTATTCCCAAGGGTAAAGCCACCACGGCGACTCCAGCGAACATTGCCCGCTTCGAAGCGCGCCGCGCTGAACTGGAGCGGGTAGCCGCCGAACAACTGGCCTGGGCCAAGGGGCGCGCCGAGCAGTTGGCTGAATTGATCGTGACGCTATCGGTGAAAACCGGCAACGAGGGCCGGTTATTTGGCTCGGTGGGCGCTGCGGACATCGCCAACGCGGTCTCCGCTGCGGGCATCGAGTTGCAGAAGCACGAAGTGCGGTTGCCAGGACCGATCCGCCAGATTGGCGAATACGATGTCGATCTGCACCTGCACGCCGAAGTCAAATCGCAGATTCGAGTGAACGTCATCGCCGAAGCCTGAACTGTTGTTTTGGCGATGTTGAACTAAACTAACCGGGTAAAACCGGCTTTAGGCGGGTTGCAGCCGGCAGGACGCCGGCTGTATTCACCCCGCCCGATTTCCTGACACCGAATTTCCAATTCCTGATCTCGAATCCCTGGTTCCCAGTTCCTGGACCTATTCCGCCATGCAGCCGGTTTCTCCGTTTCCCCACCGTAAGGATCCTGCCGCTGAGGCGTTGCGGACGCCGCCCCATTCACTGGAAGCCGAGCAGGCGGTGCTGGGTGGTTTGATGTTGTTGAACACCGCCTGGGACCAGATTGCTGATCGGTTGGATGAAGAGGATTTCTATCGCCAGGATCATCGGTTGATCTTCCGGGCGATTCGCAGCCTGGCGGAAGAGAGCAAGCCGTTCGATCATGTCACCGTATTTGAATGGCTGGAAGCGAACAACCAGTTGGACGCCGCAGGAGGCATGGCCTATGTGTATCTGCTGGCGCGCGAGACGCCGAGCGCCGCCAATGTTCGCGCCTATGCCAACATCGTCCGCGAGCGGGCGATTCGCCGTGAATTGATTCGCACCGCGACCGAGATTGCCGACAGCGCCTACGATCCTCAAGGGCGCAATAGCAAGGATTTGTTGAACGACGCTGAGAAACGGGTGTTCGCCATCGCTGAACGGGGCGCCCGGGCGCATGGAGGGTTCGCTAATATTAAGGATTTGCTAACCCGCACCGTCGAGCGGGTGGATTTGTTGTTCCAGAGCGATAACCCGGTGACCGGACTCCCGACCGGCTGGGTGGATTTCGATCAAATGACCTCAGGTTTACAGCCGGGCGAACTGGTGGTGGTTGCGGGTCGGCCCTCGATGGGCAAGACCGCCTTCGCGATGAATATCGCCGAGTACGCCGCGATTCATGTGAAATGTCCGGTCGCGGTGTTCAGCATGGAAATGCCGGGCGAGAGTCTGATCATGCGGCTCATGTCTTCGCTGGGGCGGATTGAACAACAACGGGTGCGGAGCGGGCAACTGGATGATGTGGACTGGGCGCGGCTGACGTCGGCGGTGAATGTGCTGTCAGCGACGCGCCTGTTTATCGACGACAGCTCCAGCCTGAGCCCGAACGATCTGCGGGCGCGGGCGCGGCGACTTCATCGCCAGGAAGGGCATCTGGGATTGATTGTGGTGGATTATTTGCAGTTGATGCAGGTGCCGGGCACCCACGAAAACCGGGCCACTGAAGTTTCCGAGATTTCCCGTTCGCTCAAGGCGTTGGCCAAGGAACTGTCCGTGCCGGTGCTGGCTTTGTCGCAGCTGAATCGCACCCTGGAGCAGCGCGGCGACAAGCGCCCGATCATGTCGGATTTACGGGAATCCGGGGCGATTGAACAGGATGCAGACCTGATTTGTTTTATCTACCGTGATGAAGTCTACAATCCAGAAGGGGCTGAAAAAGGCGTTGCTGAAATCATCATTGGCAAGCAACGCAATGGCCCAATTGGCAAGTTCCAGATGACTTTCCGGGGGCAATACACCCGCTTCGAGAGCTATGCTCCCGAATCCTACTCCACAGGTTCTGGTCATGAGTCGAGCAACCACAGTGCGCCTCGATCCGGGAGCACTGGTTCACAATCTCCAACGGGTAAAGGCGGCGGCTCCCGGCCAGCGGGTGGCAGCCGCAGTTAAAGCCAATGGCTACGGTCACGGTCTGGTGCGGGTCGCTCGCGCCCTGGCCGATGCCGACGCCTTTGGCGTCGCCGCCATTGAAGAGGCGCAAACCCTGCGGCGGGCCGGCGTTCGTCAGCGCATCTTGCTGTTGGAAGGGGTGTTTGCCGCTACCGAATTGCCCCATTGCGCCCGGCAGGGGCTGAACGTCGCTGTTCATCATCTTGAACAGGTGCGGATGCTGGAAACCGCTCGCCTGGATCGCCCACTGCGGGTCTGGCTGAAAATCGATACCGGGATGCATCGGCTGGGTTTGGAGCCGGATACCGTGCCAGCAGTGTTCCGGCGGCTGGCGGAATGTCCAGCCGTGGCGCCGGCCATTGGCCTGATGAGTCATTTGGCGCGGGCCGATGAACGGGATTGCGACTTTACCCTTCAGCAGCTACAGCTCTTTGAGCAGGCAACCGCCGGGTTGCCGGGCGCTCGCTCCTTGGCCAATTCTGCTGGCGTCCTCGGGTGGCCGCAGACCCATTTTGACTGGGTGCGGCCCGGCATCATGCTCTACGGCGCTTCCCCTTTTGTGGATCGTCTGGCGGCTGACGAAAATTTACAGCCGGTGATGACGTTCCAGACCCGGCTGATGGCTATCCAGCGCCTGCGTCAGGGTGATCCGGTGGGTTATGGTGGAACCTGGGTCTGCCCTGAAGACATGGATATGGGTGTGGCGGCGGTCGGTTATGGCGATGGTTATCCGCGTCACGCCCCGGCGGGAACACCGGTATTGATCAACGGTCGTGAGGCGGCGCTGATTGGGCGGGTGTCGATGGACATGATCACAGTGGATTTGCGCCAGCATCCCGAAGCCCGAATCGGTGATCCCGTCGTGCTCTGGGGCAAAGACTTGCCTGTAGAGCGTATCGCCCAGGCCGCCGGCACAATTTCTTATACCCTGATGTGCGGCATTACCGCCCGGGTCAAGGTGGAGATCGTCGAGCCGGCTGGCGAACCGCCAAGTAGTGACCTGGCGCCATGAGCAAAGCCCGCACGATCTATGTGTGCGCTGAGTGCGGGGCGCAGGCCAGCAAGTGGTCCGGCCAGTGCGGCGATTGCGGGGCCTGGAATGTTTTGCAGGAAGCGCCTGCTGCGCCGCCCGCCGGTAGGAGTGCAGTGAAATTCGCTGGTTACGCCGGCGCGGCGGCGGCGGGGGAAGTGCGCCTGCTTTCGGAAGTGGATGCCAGCGCGGAAGTCCGTCAGACCTGCGGTAATGGTGAACTGGATCGGGTGCTGGGCGGTGGGCTGGTCCAGGGTTCAGTGACGCTTATTGGCGGCGATCCAGGCATCGGCAAGTCTACTTTGTTATTGCAGGTGCTGGCGGTGTTGGCGGAGCGCGACCGCACCTTGTATGTCAGCGGTGAAGAATCCCCTCAGCAGATCAGCCTGCGCGCTCAACGCTTGCAATTATCCCGCGATCAGTTGCGGCTGTTATCGGAAATTAACGTGGAGCGGATTTTGGCCACGGCTGAGGTCGAACAACCCCGGGTGATCGTGATTGATTCGATTCAGACCGTGTACACCGAGCGGTTGCAATCCGCTCCTGGTTCAGTTGCTCAGGTGCGGGAGAGCGCCGCGCAACTGGTGCGTTATGCAAAAGCCACCGGCACGGCGCTGTTCCTGGTCGGTCATGTGACCAAGGAAGGGGCTATCGCTGGGCCACGAGTTCTCGAACACATGGTGGATACGGTGCTGTATTTCGAGGGCGATCCCAGTGGCCGGCTGCGGGTGTTGCGGGCGGTGAAAAACCGCTACGGGCCGGTCAATGAACTGGGTGTGTTCGCTATGACCGAGGGGGGATTGAAGGAGGTCAGCAACCCTTCGGCGATCTTTCTTTCCCGCCACGATGCTCCGGTGCCGGGCAGCGTGATCATGGTGACCCGTGAAGGCACCCGACCGTTGCTGGTGGAGATTCAGGCGCTGGTGGATGAATGCCATGGCGGCAACCCGCGCCGGGTGACGCTGGGGCTGGAGCAGAACCGGCTGGCGATGTTGCTGGCGGTGTTGCACCGGCATGGCGGGGTGGCGATGTACGATCAGGATGTCTATGTCAACGCCGTCGGCGGGGTGCGGATCAACGAGACCGCAGCGGATTTAGCGGTATTGCTGGCGGCTTTGTCGAGCTTCCGTGACCGACCCTTGCCGACCGATTTGGTGGTGTTCGGCGAGGTGGGGCTGGCCGGAGAAATTCGCCCGGTGCCGAACGGTGAGGAGCGGTTGCGGGAAGCGGCCAAGCACGGGTTCAAGCAGGCTATTGTACCCCGCGCCAATTTGCCCCGGCGCGGCAGCCGGGTCGAGGGGTTGGAAGCGCGCGGCGTGACCCGGTTGAGTGAGGTGATGGGGAATGTCTAAGACCGGACCTGATTCGGATCCTCAGGTGGAAAATTTCCCGGTTGCTGCTTTTCGACATTGGCGGGATGCTCAATTGCTTGAGCGGGAAAATTGTGTGGAGAATGCCGATCAGCTTTATGGTCTTACGGCGGAATGTGCGATCAAGAAAGCGTTGGTCGAACTTCCTGCTTTTGCAAGAGCAGGAATGTTGGACGAATCTTATAGGAAACATATCAATGAGTTGTGGGGCAAGGTAAATCATCAAAGCTTGCAAAAAAGATATTCTTGTCTTTGTGCCATTCTTAAAGCTCCCAATCCCTTTTTGAATTGGCATATAGATCAACGCTATGCTGCGGACGGTGTCATATCTATTGAAGAAATGCATGAGCACCGGGATGTTGCCAGAAGGCTTCTTGGTGCGGTCAGGCTGACTGGGCAGCGAAAATGATTACCCCTAGATTCGATAAAATTATACCTGCGGTGCTTGAAATTATCGAAAAATATTTCGGTGAGCATCCGCCTGAGATAACGCTAGTACGCGACAGTTTCGGGACTTTGTCTGTAGTATTGCCGGATAAAGCATTAGTGAACACGAGTGCCTGGAATGATTTGGCTATGCAGTTGCACGAAGCTTTGGACATTTATAGTCCTGGCGATAGTCAAGTATTACTGAGCCAAAATGACCTCATAGAACCTTCTGATGTGCTTGAATCGCCGGATCGTGTTCGCCTGCCGGATGCAGCGAATACTTGGTTGGTTGATCGTTTGCTAACTAACCAGGACTGGTTGCGCGAGCCGCTGGTCGAACACCCACCGATACCCACGGCGGTCGGCTTTAGTATTAAGGGTGGCGTGGGTCGTACCACGGCCTTCGCTCTGTGGGCCTGGTCTCTCGCTCGCTCAGGCAAGGATGTCATACTCGTGGACCTCGATTTGGAAGCGCCTGGCATCGCCGGGTTGCTGCTGGATGAAGATCGCCAGCCTGATTACGGCCTGGTCGATTGGCTGGTTGAGGCTCTGGTGGACGAAGCCGACGACATGCTGTTACAGGAATGCTTGGTCGACTGTAGCTTAACCAGCGATGAGCCAGGGCGGATTCGGATTTTGCCCGCGTTTGGCAAAAAAACTCAGGAATATGTTAGCAAGCTGGGCCGCATCTATATGCCTACATTTGCTGCTCAAACCGGTCGATTCTTGGGGTTGGCCGAACGATTGTTGATGTTGCTGGAGCAGTTGGCTGGTTTGTCAGATCGGCCCGATGCGGTATTGCTCGATGCTCGTGCTGGCCTGCATGATGTCGGATCTGCTGCCTTGACCCGTTTGGGCGCTGAGGCATTTTTATTCACGCGTGACGACTACCAAAGCTGGCAAGCCTACCGCCAATTATTTCGACATCTCAGTAGGGCGCGTAGCGTTTCGCTGGGTATGGCTGACAACGACCTACGTTGGCGATTAAAAATGGTTGGATCACAGATGGAGCTAACCGAATCTGCCCAACTAC
This sequence comes from Candidatus Competibacteraceae bacterium, assembly GCA_049288935.1. Taxonomy (GTDB): domain Bacteria; phylum Pseudomonadota; class Gammaproteobacteria; order Competibacterales; family Competibacteraceae; genus UBA2383. The sequence continues at coordinate 17,335 of JBAQIQ010000116.1, read as the reverse complement.
GATTTGAGGACAAATCTTATAATGTTTGGAGTGAATTATATGATGTTGGCGTTACTGAAAAGAAAGAGGAAGAACTGAGAAATTCTGGTAGGCTGGTTCCGCAAAATTTCGAGCGTGAAGACGAAAATGCCCCTCACTTTCCGCTAGCTATCCAATTCGATGCCAGAGTCAGAAGCTTCGATTTAATCAATCTGGAAAATCGGCCGGACTGGCGTGTCATTGAAACCGCATTCGGCATTTTTTTCTCTGGAGCTACTTCACGGTTATTCCCGGATTAAGTAGCGTTAATGGATTGATATTATGGATCGACCTGCATTTGATTTCGACGCCATTGCCATACGTCAGGCGCTCATCAATTTACCGCTGACTCATGCCAAGGAGAATCTGGATCCACCTGCGCCAGCGGAAATCTATATTCCGCAAATGCATAGCAAAGCACTACTACCGGAAGTCGGTATTGTGGAAGGGATGCGTGGTGCTGGCAAAAGTTTCTGGACTGCGGTATTAGCCAATGATAAAACCCGCATGCTCATTACCGAAGTCGTCAACCTCCAAAGGCAATCCCATTGGGTCGTAAAGATCGGTTTCGGTCTTGACTTGGATAACAAGCAGTTCCCTACGGGTCAACGCATCGCTTCATTAATGGGCAAAAGATGTACTCCGGACGATATTTGGCGTTCGGTCTTACTCAGATACGCACTAAAGACACTAAGGAAATCTTTGCCTTTCAGTGATTGTGTAGATGAAGCAGCGTACTGGGTCCATGAAAATCGTGACTATGCTGATCAATTATTAGCGGAATGCGACCGCGATTTAGCTGATCGGGGAAAAGTGTTATTGCTATTATTTGATTCACTGGAGCGCTTGGCGAATGACTGGGGCCGCATTCGGGAAATTCTCTCCGCCGCGCTGCAAATCGGCTTGGAATGCCGCAGTCGGCGGGCCATCCGCTTCAAATTCTTTCTCCGGCCCGACATGATCGAAGAAGATGATGAAATTTGGCGCTTTGCCGACAGCTCAAAATTGCTTCATGGCAAAGGTGAATTGACATGGCGACCTCACGATTTATTCGGGTTAATTCTGCTCCATCTAGCAAATTCACCATCCGTTGGCCCCACATTCCGGAAAACTATCGAGCACTCGGAGCATATTCAATGGCAGGAGATCGGCGGCGTCTATCCTTTGCCGCGAAACCTGACGGTTAGTGAACAACCGTTGCGCTGCATCATTGAGGCATTAGCCGGTCCTTGGGTTGGCACGACTGCCAAGCGTGGCTTTACCTTTAAATGGATTCCCACGCATTTATCTGATGCTAAAGGTCGACTGAGTCCCCGCAGTATCCTTCTGGCGTTTCAGCACGCCGCCCAATGGACTGCGGAACGCCATCTAAACCATAAAACCGCCTTGCATTATGAAGGCATACAACAAGGTGTGGTAGAGGCTTCAAAGATTAGAATTAAAGAGATTAAGGAAGATTATCCTTGGGTAGGACCACTGTTAGAGGCGTTGGAAGGAGCCACAGTTCCATTGACCTTCGATGAATTGACAAGCAAATGGACAAAACCCTGTCTTGAATCTTCACTGGATATGGCTCGACAAACACAGAAACTCCCTCCACGCCGCTACAGTAGCGAGTTGAATCGTAATGGTGATTTGCAGGCGCTGGTGGACGATTTAGTGGAACTGGCTGTTTTCTACCGTACTGAGGATAAACGACTTAACATGCCAGACATTTTTCGCGTTGGCTTTGGCATTAAACGCAAAGGGGGGGTCAGGCCACCGCGTTGATAGACAGTGTCAGTCTACCGCCATCCAGCCCCAGCGTTCTGTAATGAAAATTTCATGAGGTTGAAAGCGGGCCTTGTAGGTCATCTTGCCGCAGCGCTCGATCCAGTAACCCAGATACACCCAGTCCAGGCCCAGTCGCCGCGCCTCGGCAATTTGCCATAAAATCGCAAACGTCCCTAAGCCTCGCGCCTCTTCCAGCGGATCGAAGAAGGTGTAGACCGCCGATAGCCCGTTATCCAACCGATCCACCACCGCCACTGCCAGCAGCGTCTGGTCGAGGCGAAACTCGCACAGCCAGGTCAGACACCAGCGCGACGCCACGAACGACCAATAGTTTTCTGGGCTGGCGGGGTCCATACCGCCCCCGGAGTGTCGGGCGCTGATATAGCGGGCGAAGAGATCAAAGTGTTCTTCCTGGAATTCCGCTTCTATTTCGCGCAGTTGCAAATCCTGGTTGCGCGTCCAGATTCGTCGCTGGGCGCGGTTGGGCTGGAAGCGTTCTACGGGAATGCGCAGTGACCGGCAGGCGGTGCAGCCCCGGCAATGCGGGCGGTAGATGTGTTCGCCGCTGCGCCGGAAACCCATCGTCGCCAATTGCGTGTACAGGCCGTTGTCAGTCACGGTCGGGTCAGCGACCAGATTACGCGCCAGTCGGCCTGGCAGGTAGCTGCACGGGTAGTCCGTAGTCAGGAACATTCGCAGGTCATACAGCGAGTCGCGAGGGTTGCTCATGATAGCGGCGCCGCATTCAGGTCGGTGCGCCAGTCATCGTCCAGTCGCCATCGGCCCTCCCGCCCGGATAATGGACAGTAGCGTTCCAGCAGTTGCAGGAATATTTCGCGGGGAATATCCACTGCGCCCAGGCGCAGCAGATGATCGGTGCGCATCTGGCAGTCGATCAGGGCAAAATTCCAGCGCCGTAACTGCGCCGCCAACGCTGCCAGCGCCACTTTTGAAGCGTTGCTGGTTCGGCTGAACATCGACTCACCGTAAAATACCCGGCCCACCGCCACGCCGTACAGTCCGCCCATCAGTTCGTCGTGCAGCCAGGTTTCGATAGAGTGCGCATAGCCCGACCGGTGTAGCCGGCAGTAGGCGCGGCGCATCTCCGGGGTGATCCAGGTTCCCTCGCCGGGGGCGCGTGGCGCGGCGCAAGCGTCGATGACGGCGTCAAAGGCGGCGTCGGCAGTGACGGTGAAGGGTCCATGACGTAGCGTCTTGCGCAGGCTGCGGGAGAGGTTGAAACCTTCTGGGAACAGCACCAGGCGCGGGTTGGGTGACCACCACAGGATAGGCTGGCCGGATGAGTACCAGGGAAAAATACCCTGACGGTAGCCCTGCAACAACCGGCGCGGACTCAGGCTGCCGCCGGCGGCCAGTAGACCGTTGGGTTCAAGCAGAGCGCGGTTCGGCGCTGGAAAAGGCTGGTCATCGTTACGCGGGTCCAGCCACGGCAAGGGCATCGGGCGTTACCTCATCCCGGTAGGGCGAATGTTGTAGCCAATGTCGAGCGTAGTCACGCAGAGCGGGCGTTTCCCGATTGAGAAAATCGGCAATAGCCCGTCGAAAGCCTGGGTGGGCGATCCAGTGGGCGGAGTAGGTCAGCGTCGGCAAAAATCCCCGATACACTTTATGCTCGCCCTGCGCGCCGGGTTCAAAGCGTTGCATCCCTTGTTGGATACAGTACTCCAAGCCCTGATAATAGCAGGCTTCGAAGTGCAGGCTGTCATAATCTGCGCGACAGCCCCAATGGCGACCGTAGAGGGTATCTACGCTGCGGAAACTGATAGCGCCTGCGACTTCGCGGCCCTGAGCGAAGGCCAGCACCAGGAGGAGCCGGTCGCCCAGTGTCTCGGCAATGTCCTGGAAAAAGGGCAGGGTGAGGGTCGGCAGACCGCCGAGCCGGTGGAATGTGGAGCAATACAGTGCGTGGACGGTCTGCCATTGCGCGTCGCTGAGGTCCCGGCCGGACAGGATGCGCAGTTCCAGTCCCGCTTCGCGCACTAATCGGCGTTCACGATTGATATTCTTGCGGCGCTTGGCGGTGAGGGTGTCCAAAAAGTCCTGAAAATCCCGGTAACCGTGATTTTGCCAGTGGAATTGGCAGCCAAGCCGGGGTAAAAAGCCCTGCGCTAACAGGGGTTCCATGTCGGCGGGCGTGGGGAACAACCAGTGGATGGAGGACAGTGGATGGCGGTCGCATTCCTCCCGCGTGAAGGCGATTAGGGCCTGCGCCGTTTCCTGTGGGTGAGGCTGGTGAGGAGAGAGCAACAGTCGGGAGCTGGTCGCGGGGGTGTAGGGGATGGCGCTGACCAGTTTGGGGTAGTAGGGCAGTCCTTGCCGCCGATACGCTTCCGCCCAGCCCCAGTCGAACACAAATTCGCCATAGGAGTTGGTTTTCAGGTACAAGGGCGCCGCGCCTAGCAGTTGCCCCTCAGAGTCCCGGCAGATGATATGCCAGGGTTGCCAGCCGACGGCTGCGCCGACGCAGCCGTGGCGTTCCAGGGCGCTCAGGAATTCGTGGCTGAGAAAGGGGTTTTGGCCGGGGACGAGGGCGTTCCAGTCAGCGGCGGGGAGGTCGCTCAGGCATTCGAGGCGTTCGATGCGCATGATCCAGGGATCGGGGATGGTGGGGATGGCATATTTGGAACTCGAAACGGCGCGTCGGTTCGGCGGCGGGCAATCTTTATTGAGACACTGATACGACAGGAAGGGAATTTTGGCGCAAGCACAACGAATCAAGACGGATCAGCCGGTGATCCGGGTCAATATTATTCGCTTACTCAAAGGGATGATCCGCGAAGTCAGCTTCTGGCTGGTGATCGTCATCGCGTTGGGGATGATCAGCGCACTGGCGACCTTCAATGCCCAAGACCCGGCTTGGACTCAGACCGCTGAAGTCGCTCAGTTGCATAATCTGGGTGGGGTCGTTGGCGCCTGGTTCGCTGATGTGACCCTGTATTTCTTTGGCTATCCGGCCTATCTGCTGCCGCTGGGCGTGGCGTTCGCCAGTTGGCGGTTGTTCAAGCGGGGAGCCTTGCTGGAGCTGGACGCTGAGGTCGTGCTGTTTAGGGTATTGGGCTTTGCAGTGGCGCTGGCGACGGCTTGCGGATTGGCGGCGCTGCATCTTCAGGCGTTTCCGGGAACCGTACCCGGCGAGGGTACAACGGGGGGTCTGGTGGGGGTGCATGTCGGTCAATTTTTGGTGCAGGCGTTTGGCTTCGTCGGCGGCAATCTGTTCATGGTTGCGCTGTTACTGTCCGGGCTGACGCTAATGACCGGCGTTCCCTGGTTGACCATGGTGGATTGGGTGGGCGCTGCTTTGTTGAAGACGCTGGATGGGGTTGGCTGGATGGTGATGGCCCCAGTGCGTTGGATGATGGGCAGGCAGGGGCCGCGCAGGGAGGAGACTGAACCGGTGGGAGGTGGAGTTTCCACGCCCGAGGAACCTGGCGCTGATTCGATGAATAGATCGACGGTCAAAACGGTAGTGGAACGGTGGCGACCGATTCTCGCGGGTTGGGCGGGAATGGCGATGGAAAAATCCCTGACGTGGTGGCGCATGCGCCGGGCGACGACAGAAGTGGAGGTTGCAGCGCCGGTGGTTCTGGAGAAGTCGCCGTTGCCGCCGGGGCGGATCGAGCCAATGTTCAATGGGCAGGCAGAACCACCGAAATCTGCACCGATCCCGGTTCGCCCGGTGGCGGTCACGCCCTTGATTGCTGCGGAATGGGCGATGGAGGCGACTCTTATCCCTTCATCGCCATCGTCGCCAACGGCCAATTATCCCGGCGTTGATGCCCCGATTCTGACCCCAGCAGGGGAATTTGCGACGGTTTCTCCATTAGCGGGTGCGCCCACGGCGCCGTTACCACCCGTTGCAACGCCCTCCGCATCAGTGCAGAGGGAGGAGGAAAGGCCAGAGCAGAGGGCGGCGTCCACAGCGCCGGTAGCGGTGATGGCTCGCCGGGTAGCGCCGCCGTCCCTCATTGCACCGATTGCATTGCCGCCGCTGGATTTGCTCGACCCGCCGCCGCCCCGCCCGGCGGGTACTTCGGTAGAGGTTCTGGAGAGCATGTCGCGTCGGGTTGAGAGCCTGCTTAAAAGCTTTGGCATCGAAGTTCGGGTGGTGGCAGTGGAGCCGGGCCCGGTGATCACCCGCTTTGAGGTTGAACCGGCCCCAGGCGTTAAGGTCAGCCAAATCAGCAATCTAGCCAAAGATTTGGCGCGTGGCTTATCTGTCATCAGCGTTCGGGTGGTGGAGATCATCCCTGGTAAATCGGTGATCGGTCTGGAAATCCCCAACCGGCAGCGAGAGGTCGTTTATCTGCGGGAGGTGCTGGAATCGGCGATTTATAACCAATCGGCGTCGCCGCTAACCCTGGCCCTGGGCAAGGATATCAGCGGCCATCCGACGATGGCGAATTTGGCGAAGATGCCGCATCTGCTGGTGGCCGGCACTACCGGCTCCGGCAAATCGGTCGCTATCAACGCCATGTTACTGAGCCTGTTGTACAAGGCTTCGCCCAGCGAGGTGCGGTTGATTCTGGTCGATCCGAAAATGCTGGAATTATCCATCTACGAGGATATTCCGCATCTGCTGACTCCCGTCGTCACCGATATGAAGGAGGCCGCTAACGCACTGCGTTGGTGTGTGGCCGAGATGGATCGGCGCTATCGGCTGATGGCAACGCTGAAAGTGCGTAATATCGCCGGCTTTAATCGCAAGGTGCAGGATGCACTGGCGACGGGGGAGGGATTGGTCGATCCGTTCTGGAATCCGGGTAGCGCTGAGACGCCGGGTGAAATTGCGGTGTTGCAGCCGTTGCCGTTCATCGTGGTGGTCATCGACGAGTTGGCTGACATGATGATGATCGTCGGCAAAAAGGTTGAGGAACTGATCGCCCGGTTGGCACAGAAAGCGCGGGCCGCCGGCATTCATTTAATTTTGGCCACCCAGCGACCTTCGGTGGATGTGATTACCGGACTGATTAAGGCCAATATCCCGACCCGAGTGGCTTTTCAGGTGTCGTCACGGGTCGATTCCCGCACGATTCTCGATCAGATGGGCGCAGAACAATTGTTGGGCCATGGCGATATGCTCTATCTGCCGCCCGGCACCGGTTTGCCGCAACGAGTGCATGGCGCATTTGTCGATGACCACGAGGTCAATCGAGTGGTGGACTATTTGCGGCAGACCGGTGTGCCGGACTATATCGACGAGGTTCTGGCTGAGCCGCGTGAGGAGGGCGATGGCATGGTGAGCAATGGTGATGGCGATGGGCGCAGCGAGAGCGATCCACTGTATGACGAGGCGGTGCGCATCGTGACCGAATCTCGCCGGGCTTCGGTGTCCGGGGTACAGCGTCGATTGCGGATTGGCTATAACCGGGCGGCGCGGCTGGTGGAGGAAATGGAAGCGGCGGGCGTGGTCGGCGCAGTGCAGCCCAACGGCAGCCGTGAAGTGCTGGCGCCGCCGCCGCCGTGATCATGATGGGAACGACTCCAGCATAGACGGTCTATGATGGAAGTTGAATGACTGGGGAGCATGGTTTTGATTCGTTCATTGATTTCGTTACTGCTGATTTTGTCGCTGGCGGGGCCAGCATGGGCCGAGACGCGGGTACAGCGCTACTTTCAGGATCTGCAATCGTTGCGGGCGGATTTTATCCAGCGCGTGTATGACGAACGGGCGCAGATCGTACAATCTTCCAGCGGCCAGATGCTCATGCGCAAGCCGGGCCAGTTTCGTTGGGATTACCGAACGCCTGCCGCACAGATCATCGTTGCTGACGGTGAGCGATTGTGGGCCTATGACGTGGATTTGGCGCAGGTGACCGTGCGTAAGTTGGATACGGCGCTCAGTTCAACACCCCTGGCCTTGTTGAGCGGTGCGGCCCCCATTGAAGAGGCCTTTACTGTGGGCGATGTCCAGACCCGGGATGGGCTGGACTGGTACGACCTGACGCCCAAGCAGCCACAGCCCGATTTCCGACTCTTAAGGGTTGCTTTCAAAGGCGCTCTATTGGTCAGCCTGGAACTGGAAGACAGCTTTGGTCAACGCACCCGGCTGGATTTCCAGAAACTGGAGCGTAATCCGACGGTTGATTCTGTTCTGCTGAAGTTTACTCCGCCGCCCGGTGTCGATGTGGTCGGCGATGTGGATTGAGCGTCCATCATTTCCCGAACTTCCTTGATTTCTGCCTGGGCAGGCGTTGTTGCAAATTGTCGCTGGCATTTCCCGGCAGTTTGCTATCCTGATTTCAACACCGGCGCTTTTGCCAACGTCACTCAGCCCTAATTTCCCGAGGAGGGTAGAACCTAATGAGCCGTTTACGCGGAAAAGTTGTGATTGCCCAAGGCGGCGGTCCTACGGCGGTGATCAATCAGAGTCTAGTGGGCGCGGTTCTTGAGTCCCGGAAATTTTCGGAAATCACCCGCGTTTGGGGTGCGGTGCATGGGGTGCGCGGCATTATCAACGAAACTTTCATTGATCTGTCGGAAGCGACGACTCATAACCTGGAACTGGTTGCTGGAACACCCTCTTCGGCGCTCGGTTCTACTCGTGACAAGCCCGATGCGGAGTACTGTCACCGAATTTTCAACGTTTTCAAGAAGCACGACGTTCGCTACTTTTTCTACATCGGCGGCAATGACTCCTCCGACACGGTGCGGATCGTCAATGAACAAGCCGACCAGGAAGGCTACGAATTGCGGGCCATCCATATCCCCAAGACGGTGGACAACGATCTGCCGATCAATGACCACTGCCCTGGTTATCCCTCCGCGGCCCGCTTCGTGGCTTGCGCGATCAGTGGCGTTAATGCCGATAATAATGCATTGCCGGGTGTTTACATCGCGGTCATCATGGGCCGTCACGCTGGCTGGCTGACCGCAGCAGCGGCGCTGGCCCGCAAACATGACGACGACGGTCCGCACCTGATCTATGTGCCGGAGCGCCCGTTTTCCATTGACCGCTATCTGAGTGATATCGACCGGATGTACAAGCAGCATGGTCGCTGTATTGTGGCGCTCTCGGAAGGCGTGTGGGCGACCAGAAATGAGCAGGGCAAGGAAGTGCCGCTGGCGGTGGATTTGATGGCCAAAGCGGGGCGCGAGCCGCAGTTTGACGCGCACGGCAACATTCAGCTATCGGGCGGGGCGCTGGCTGACGAGCTGGCGGATATTGTGCAGAAGGGGCTGGGCGTCAAACGGGTGCGCTCGGATACCTTTGGCTATCTGCAACGCTCGTTTCCTGGGGTGGTATCCAATGTCGATGCCCGCGAAGCGCGGGAAGTCGGTGAGAAGGCGGCGCATTATGCGTGCTGGCACAATGTTGATGGTTCAGTGGTCATCAAGCGCACCGGTGACTATGCAGTGAAATATGAGCTGGCGAAGCTGGCGGACATTGCGGCCCGGACTCGCCACTTGCCGGATGAATTTATCAACGCCGATGGGAACCAGGTGACCGATGCCTTCCGTAGCTACCTGCGGCCATTGCTGGGTGATGATTTGCCTTATTTGGAACGGCTATGGGCACCCGTTGCCCGGCTGGCATAACCGTTCCGAAGCGATGCGCCTCCGTCCTTAGTGGCTGACGGTGACCTTCTTTCCTTTCGGCTGGCCAATAGCGGCCAACATCTCGGTGAACCAGGGGGTGTCGATATCGAAAGGTTTGCCACCCTTGATGCGCGGGAATTCAATGGCGCGCAGGACGCCGCCGCGATCCTCATCGTGACCGATGACGCCGGCTTCACCGCGCAGAGCGCATTCAACAGCCAGGTCCACGCAAGACTTGATGAGGCGAAGATCCTCAAGATTGGCGGGGGCGGCGCGTGAGAAATAGCCGGATTTTTGGATGAGGGTCTTTTCCGAGCCGATCATCTGGGCGAACTGTTCGGCAAACCATTTGCCGGGGTTAACGGCGTCGAGTTTGATATGGCCGAAGGCGTCGCGGGGCACTTCCTGCCCTTTCGCTTGCAGCTCAGCCACGATCGACTCTACCCCCGCGCCTTCGGAGACGAAGATGTTAATGTCATCGATGCGGTCCATTAAATCGCGTAGGCGCTTGGTTTCAGCGGCGATATCGATTTCCATTTCAGGGATATAGACCGCGTGGACGTCGAACCCGGAGCGATCGAGCCCGATGGCGGGAAGCCATTGCGCACGGTCGATGAGCTTGCGGTACTCCAGCGCGGTGGCAGCGGTGAGCCAGCCACAATTGCGGCCCATGACTTCGTGGACGATCAACATGCGCGGGTTGGCGTTGTTTTCGGCGACGATGTTCTGGAAGTAGCGGGCGCCTTGTTCAGCAGCGGTCCAGGCCCCCAGCGATTGCCTGATCGGGTACACGTCGTTGTCGACGGTCTTAGGCAGGCCGATAACGGTGAGGCCGTAGTTGTTTTTGGCCAGAAAGGCAGCCAGATCAGCGGCGGCAGTGTTGGTATCGTCGCCGCCGATGGTGTGGAGAACGTCGACGCCATCCTTGATCAGTTGGTCGGCGGCGACTTTCTGCGGGTCCTCACCTTCCTTGACCAGACCGCGTTTCACGCAGTCCTTGACGTTGGTGAGCTTGACCCGGCTGTTGCCGATGGGCGAGCCGCCGAAGTGGTGCAGCAACCGGGCTTTTTCACGGATCTCTGGAGTGACCTGGTAGGAATCACCGAGCAAGAGTCCTTTATAGCCGCTGTGATAGCAGATGATGTCGATGCTGGGATCGATCTCGGAGTAGCGCTCAATGAGACCCCCCACGGCTGAACTCAGGCAAGGAGCCAAACCGCCAGCAGTGAGAATTGCAACTTTCTTGGGCTTCTTCATGGTGGATGCCGACCTCAGTCAAATGAAGTAAAAACTGAATGGAGTTGATTGAAAAGTAGTCTTGGAAAAATATTTTGCCATGTCGGATGCAAAAATTTGCCTGCCGCTGGAATGAGCAGCATCCCTGACAGGAGGCTGCACCGAGGCGGTTCAGCGGCGCAGGTAAGCCAGTTCCTTAGGTAAAGTGACGTTATTGCCGAAGCTGTCTTCACCATAGCCTGAACGAGCCAGCAGTTCGAGGTCGCTCAATACCCGTTTGTCGCCGGTGAAAGTGACGCTCAAGTCAGTTTGAATGTCAATTTGACCGGTTGCTAGCAAACGGGCGATCTCTGCGGTGATCTTGCCCAGCAAGATACCTCCCTGACTGAATTCATCTGACAGATTCAGGGGTTGCTGGTAAATGATGAGTTTGCCCTGTTCAGCCAGTTTGAGCACGACATCCAGGACGGCGGCCCGGACTTGATGGTCGTTAATTTCATCTGCCGGTAATTGTAACTTGCTGATTTCCGAGGCCAGCCAGCGTCTTTTGCAGGCGTTGATGCGCTCATTGGCCCGGAAAATGTCAAGGGGCGAGTTGGCGTCATAGTGTTGATCATCCAGCTCCATAGTGATGTGGCTGCCATAATGCTGGGCGATCTTGGCGATTAAGGTGGCTGGACGGACATGAAAGCCCCGGTAGGACGGGACCGGCGCCTCGATTTTCCCTACTTCCGCATAACGCCTGAGCATGGCGTAGCAGAAGCTGCACCCCTCATGGAGATAGTGACCGGCGTAAGTGATCGCGTAATTCATCAGTAGTGCTATCAAGGATTGGGTCGAGATGACCGGTTGGCGGCGCAGTGATGAATCACCGGTTTTGACGTTGAGGTGCCGTTCGTAGTAATGAACTAGTTGCGTAGCGATTTCAAGTAGATGAAAGGCGATGCTGATGTGGCCGCGCAGGATGGGCAAGTCGGTGTCCAGCGACTCCAATTCCGTTTCGGAGACGTGTGTGTCGTACAGCGCTTGCAGGCTATGAAACCGTAATTGCAGATAGCGCAGGTTGTCTTCGCTGATCGGGTCAGGAAAGCATTTGGAGTACTGGGTCGGTTTCACCCAATCGACGATGTGTAGCAATTCGCTTTCCGAAGCCAGATTCAGATAAGCCGTCGCTAGATAGATCACTGTTTCGGCGGCGCTGCTGACTTTGCGTGTAGCCCGGTCGCGGGGCAGGCGACCCGGTGGCAAGGGTTCCAGATACTCGTTTTCGTCGGGTTGCTGGATCAGCATCGTTAGATTCAGGCGAGTCGCCTGAGCGGTGATCTGTTGCGCGGCCTTCACCAGAATTTCGTGAGTAAATTCGAGCGATTGCAGGGTGGCCATTGCAAAGTCCCGTTTGGCGGGCAGTAACCGGTAGGAGGGTAGAGAGTGCTGGATATGCAGCAATTTGTAGACGATGTCAGCGAACAGCTTGAGAGTAGCAGTCAGTGACCGAAATCGCGACCACTGGCGATTGTTGCGTGCACCATAGGCATCCAGAAATTCTTCCATTTGAATAGCCTGAGACAGCACGTCAGCGACGAGTGGGCGAGTGAGCATGAGTGGGGTCGGACGTGGTGTGGACAGCCAGCAGGTCAACCGCAGCAGGCGTTGAGCGCGATCGGCGGTCAGAGTACTAAAACGGTCGTAATCGATGAGGCTGGGGGAAGTTGATGAATCCACTCGCTCGGTATCCGTTGCAAAAATTACGATGACATTCCAAATTTTATAATCTCATAACGCCCCGGTCATGGTCATCTCATTAAAGTGTTACCAGAAGAATTATTGATCTCTAGTTCTTATATCATCATCAAACTCATGCAGAATAGGAAGCATAAATTTAAATCCTGATGGAGGAGCAATTGACATCCACAAAAGATAAGCTTTACTTTCCAACATCTGCTCACACTGCACCCACCAGGTAAAATGGCGTGAGCAGGAATTTTTAGCAACCAGGCTAGGACTGGCCGCCATCAAACGCAGCAACCCTGCACTCACCACCCAAATTGAGGAGTAATTATGGCTCTTAAAGAAGTCGTGATCGTCAGCGCCGCACGGACGGCAATTGGCAAATTCATGGGCACGCTCAAGGATGTATCCGCACGCGACCTGGCCATCACCGCCGCCAAAGGCGCTATTGAACGGTCCGGCGTTCCGGCTGACCAGATTGACGAAATCTGTATGGGGCAACTGTATATGGGCATGCAGGGTTCATTGCCCGCCCGGCAGGTCAGCATGCGAGTCGGCTTGCCGCACTACAGCAGTGCCGTATCGGTCAACCAAAATTGCACCTCCGGTATGCGTGCGCTGGAAATAGCTTGCCATAACATCATGCTGGGCCAAACCGAAATTGGTCTAGCCGTTGGCGTGGAGAGCATGACCAACGCCCCCTACATGCTGCCCAAGGGTCGCATGGGCTACAAGATGGGGCAGGGCAACATCGAAGATAGCATGATCCACGATGGTCTGTTCGACGAATTGGTGCCTGGCCACATGGCTCTGACCGCCGAGAATGTAGCTGCTAAATACGGCATTACCCGGCAGGAATGCGATGAACTGGCGTTGATCAGCCACACTCGTTGCACCACAGCGACCAAGGAGGGAACTTTCAAGCGCGAGATCGTGCCGGTCGAACTGAAGTCCAAGAAGGGTTCAACTTTCTTCGAAGCTGACGAAAATTTTATCCCGGACGCCAGTCTGGAGAAAATGGCCAAGCTGTCGCCGGCTTTCAAGAAAGACGGTGTCGTGACAGCGGCTAATGCTTCCAGCATCAATGATGGCGCCAGCGCGGTAGTGATCATGTCGCTGGACAAGGCCAAGGCTATGGGCATCAAACCGCTAATGAAGCTGGTTGGCATCTGCAATGCCGGTATTGACCCGGCAGTGATGGGCCTGGGTCCGGCAGTCGCGATTCCCAAGTGTTTAAAGCAGGCGGGTCTGAAGTTCGGGGACATCGAATATTGGGAAGTCAACGAGGCATTTGCCGCCCAGTGGCTAGGCGTCGGGCGGATGCTCAAAGAAGATCACGGCATGAACCTGACCACCGACATTTGTAATTTTAATGGGTCCGGTATTGCACTGGGTCACCCGGTTGGTTCTACGGGTTTGCGCATCGTGGTCAGTCTGTATTACGAACTAGAGCGGCAGGGCAAGAGCATGGGTGGCGCATCACTGTGCGTCGGCACCGGCCCAGCCATGGCTTCGCTATGGACACGCGATATCTAATCAATTGATAGAACCATTTTTTTAAGCCCAGGCGGCTCAGGATGACCGAGCCGCCTTTAAAATAGCCTCTTTTTATATCATCACCTAACAAAACAACACCTGGTTTCGATATAATCCCATCCCCAATCTACCAACCCCAAAAGAGCACTGCTTTTCATGCTAGATCCCAAACTACTCAGAAGTGAACTCGAGCAAACCACAGCGCATCTAGCCCATCGCGGCTATATCCTGGACAAAGAATTATTCAACACACTAGAAAACCAGCGCAAAACACTACAGGTACGCACCCAAGAACTACAAAAAGAACGTAACACCCGCTCTAAAGCCATCGGCTACGCCAAGGCCAACAGACAAGACATCCAACCACTATTAAATAAAGTCGCTGGACTTGGCGAAGAACTCCAACAAGCTGAACAGGAGCTCGAAATTCTGCAGAACCAACTTTCCAACCTGCAACTCAGCATTCCTAACCTGCCCCACAAAAGCACGCCTATCGGAACCAGCAGCGCCGACAACATTGAAGTTCGCCGTTGGGGTGAGCCACGCCAGTTTGAATTTGAGTCCCAAGACCACGTCGATTTAGGAAAGGAAGGAGGACTAAATTTTGACGCCGCCGCTAAGCTGACCGGCAGCCGCTTCACCGTAATCCAAGGGTCACTAGCCCGTCTACATCGCGCATTAACCCAATTCATGCTCGATCTACACACCCAAAAACACGGCTACCAAGAAATTTACGTACCCTATTTGGTCAATGCAGACAGCCTACGCGGCACGGGTCAACTACCTAAATTCGAGGCCGATTTATTCAAACTCAGCGGTGAACTTAATTACTATCTCATTCCTACTGCTGAAGTCCCCGTCACCAACCTGGTTCGCGAGAGCATCATCGACGCTGAGCGCCTACCATTACGCTATGTCTGCCATACCCCTTGCTTTCGCAGCGAGGCCGGCTCCTATGGCAAAGATGTCCGCGGCATGATCCGCCAGCACCAATTCGAGAAAGTGGAATTGGTACAGATCGTTCGTCCCGAAGAGTCCTATAACACACTGGAAGAACTCACCCAACACGCCGAAACAGTACTACAGCAACTCGAATTGCCCTACCGAGTTGTAGCGCTTTGTACCGGTGACATCGGCTTCTCTTCCGCCAAAACCTACGATCTGGAAGTTTGGCTACCCGGCCAGCAAAAGTACCGGGAAATCTCCTCCTGTAGCAACTTTGAAGACTTCCAAGCACGGCGGATGCAGGCTCGCTGGCGTAATCCCACCACCGGCAAACCAGAACTGGTTCACACCCTGAACGGCTCGGGCTTGGCAGTAGGACGCACGCTCGTCGCCGTCATGGAAAACTACCAAGATGAACGGGGGCATATCCGCATCCCCACCGTTCTCAAACCTTATCTCAGCGGCCTCGATTCAATCATTCCAAACGGGTCCTAAGCGGAACTAGCCCTTATAGACTCCCACCAACCGAGATCAACCCACGCGGGTTTAAGAACCGAGCAACACGTCCCGCGCCCGGTTCAATTGAGCCGCCAGATAAGCAGACCCCCCTTGATCCGGGTGCAGTCGCTGGATCAGGCGACGATAGGCCGCCTGAATTTCCGCCCGAGTAGCGCCCGGTGACAAGCCAAGAATTTGGTAAGCTTCAGCATGACTGATGATGCTGCTGGTGGTCGCCGCTGACTCCGCCTCGCGTAACCACTCCCGCCAACCCGGTTCAGCATGGCGATCCAAGTAGGCCTCCAGTACAGCAACGGACTGCGGATCGACCTGGCATTCCCGCCACAGCGCCAGCAGTTCCTGCAACGTCAGTTCCTGCAATACATGGCCAGCGAAACAACCTTCTAAAATTCGGCCATTTATTGCGCCGTTAGCATGATCGAGCGTCATATCCAGAAAACGGGTCGTGACGGTGGATTGACCCAAAGTATTCGAACTTGCGGTGGAAGCGGTGGTGCGCCGGGTATGAAGCCAACGGAGCAGCAATGGGGTCAAGCCGATCAACAAAGGCAAGGCGATTTCAGCACCGCCACGCACGGTAAGCAACAACAAAACACCGGCGATCCCGATCGCCAGCACCGCCTGTCCCGCCCATGCACTCCAACGGGAACGACGCAGCCGGCGAGCGAGAAAATAGAGTCCAATCAGGACTGCGGCAATGAGCAGGGCGCGCGCCAGCATAGGCGATTTCAGAGCTGTCGAGTGAGTTGTTGAATCCGCGTACTCTGATGCCGACCAAAATCTTCCAAAGCTTGGCGACCACCCACAGCATAAATAGCGACGGCTTTAAGCAATTCACGCAGTTGATCGGCGCTGTTAGCGTCAAAAGCACAGTAGGCGCCCCGGGTCAGGCGGGCGATTTCCCGGAAGCCCCGTGCAGCGTCGCCGTCCTGACCTTCCTGAAAGACGAAGGCGGGTACGCCCAGAACGCCCAATTGACCAGCCCGATGGCAAAGCGGATCTACCGCTTCTTCCAGACAGTCGCCGACTAACACTAAAGCATTTAGGCGATGTCGTTGCGTTTCATGAACAGCGTGTTCCAAGACGCGGCCCATTTGGGTCAATCCACCTCGGCACTGCACCGAGGTCATGCGCCGCTGGAGTTCGGCGGCAGCAGTCAACCATGGCTCGACCTGAAACTCGCCATAGCCCCGATACCAAACCAGTTGCATCGTCAAGCTCCCTCGCGCCGCTGCGGCAGCGAACATGTCGCCCTGAAGCTGGCAGGCTTGATCCCAAGTCAGCTGGCGGCTAGCGGTCGCGTCCAAGGCGAAAATCAGCCGGCCCTGGGCTGTGGGCGCTCTAGGAATGCGACCCACTTGCTGCAGGAATTCCGTAATCTCAGCAGACTGGGAACGATTTTCTCCAGTCGATTGAATCTGTTTCAATAGGCCCACCGATTCAGCAGATAGAACAAACACTATCTCTGCAATACATAGGTTCCCGGCGCTTCATCCATGGGATATAAACCTTTCTCTGGCACACCCATGGAGGGTGGTGAAAGTTGATGCTCGGCAGAATATTTGCCCAGCCATGCCTGCCAGGCCGGCCACCAAGAACCCTGTTGGGTAGGCGTTGTCGCTTGCCAAGTCTCCGGGTCAATATAGCGATCCTGATCATTACGACAGGCAAGCTGATAACTACGCCGACCATGTCCTGGCTCGCTGACAATGCCCGCATTATGGCCGCCACTGGTGAGCAGGAACGTGACCTGATCAGCATCGGCTAGCAGGTTAATTTTATACACCGACCGCCATGGCGCAACGTGATCCTGCTCAGTAGCGACGGTAAAAATCGGGGCGCGGATATCCGTAATGGCTACTGGGCGCCCTTGCACCTTGTAATGGCCGGTCGCCAGTTCGTTGCCGAGAAAGATATGGCGTAAGTATTCGGAATGCATCCGGAAGGGCATCCGGGTTTGATCAGCGTTCCAAGCCATCAGATCGTTGAGCGTCTGGCGTTGACCCAGCAGGTAGTCATGAAC
>JBAQIQ010000115.1:0-5009 GCA_049288935.1 Candidatus Competibacteraceae bacterium | reverse complement strand
CTCGAGGTCGCCGGGCAGGAAGTAGTTTTCCAGCAGGATGCGGTTCTTCAGGGTTTGGTGCCAGCGTTCGATTTTGCCCTGGGTCTGGGGATGCATCGGAGCGCCGCGTACATGGCTCATCTTCTGCGCATCGATGTATTCCGCCAGTTCGCCGGCGATGTAGCTGGGGCCGTTATCGCTGAGCAGCCTGGGCTTGTGCAGCACCGTGGCGCTGTCGCAGCCCGAGGCCTTGAGCGCGAGGTCCAGCGTGTCGGTGACATCCTCGGCCCGCATGTTGGTGCACAGCTTCCATGCAATGATGTAGCGAGAGAAGTCGTCGAGCACGGTCGACAGGTACATCCAACCCCAGCCGATGATCTTGAAGTAGGTAAAATCGGTCTGCCACATCTCGTTCGGCCGGGTAGTCTTGGTGTGGAACTGATCGGCGGCCTTGATCACGACATAGGCCGGGCTGGTGATCAGATCATGGGCCTTCAACAGGCGATAAACCGTGGCTTCCGACACGAAGTAGCGCTTCTCGTCGGTGAAGCGCACTGCCAGTTCGCGAGGGCTCAGGTCAGTCTCTTCCAGCGCCATTTCGACGATCTGGTCTTGGATGTCGCCGCCGATGCGGTTCCACACCCTGCCTGGAGCCGATGGCCGATCTTCCAGCGCCTCCGGCCCACCTTCAAGGTAGCGGTCATACCAGCGATAGAACGTCCGGCGGGCGATACCGAGCTTGTCCAGCGTGCGTTTGGCGGGCAGGTGCGACTGCTCGACGATCCGGATGATCTCGAGTTTTTCGGATGCGGGATACCTCATTCGTCGTCGCCCCCATCCGCGATCATGCTTTTTTTCAGCAGACGGTTTTCGAGTGTCAGGTCGGCTACGCATTCCTTCAGGGCGCGGGCTTCGCGGCGCAGATCCTGCACCTCGCCAGTGGTCGCGGCACGGGCGGTGTCGCCAGCCAAGCGGCGCTTGCCAGCTTCCATGAACTCTTTCGACCAGGTGTAATACAGGCTCTGCGCAATGCCTTCTTTGCGGCACAGCTCGGCAATGCTGTCTTCGCCACGCAGCCCGTCGAGCACAATGCGGATCTTGTCCTCGGCCGAGAAGTGGCGACGGGTCTGACGCCGAATATCCTTCACGACCCGCTCAGCAGGGGCCTTCATCGGCGATTTTCTCAAGGAGGGTTGGGCCTTCATCTTCGTTCCTTCGTCACTACGACGAAGCCCCAACCCTCCTTAAATCACAACCTCAAATCTGTGCCATTGGTGCTGACGGCGGACAGTGCTCGGCGAGGCTCGCGACCTCAGGACGCGGCCCGATCCAGCTCATCTCTCCTTTTAAGACATTGATGATCTGCGGCAGTTCGTCGATCCGCCATTTCCGCAAAATCCGCCCGACCTTGGTCACCCGGGAATCGCCTGGCCGGGTAAAGGCCGGTCCATCCTCGTCGATGCGCATCGTGCGCAGCTTATAGCATTCGAACAAGCGCCCACGAAATCCCATCCGCGTTTGACGAAAAATCGCCGGGCCCGGGCTGTCGAGCTTGATCAGCACGGCCGCCAACGCAATCGCCGCCGCTACGAACGAGAGCAGCAACACCGCCGCGACAAAATCAAACAACCGCTTGAACCGTCGGTAGGGCAAGGAGGGAAGCAAAGCCCCAAAATTGTTATCCGCAAGGCTGGCGAAACGCACACGTCCCGTCACCGCCTCCATGAACTGCGCGCGGTGATAGACTGGCAATCCTTCAAGCACCATCTTGGTGATAAATTGCATGTTGACGAGATCGGGTGAGGCATGTGGGTCCACAACGATTGCCGCAAGCTCTGGATCAGGGGCCGGACCGGTCAAGATCCGCCATTCTACGTTGCCCGGCAAATCGCACAGCGTGTTGATCGACACTCCGAGTAAGCCTATCTTGGGACGCAAACAGCGCCCCCGCAGGATCGAGATCGCGTAGTACCAGCCCATCGCCGTGGCGAACCCGGCGAAAACCAGATATTTGGGACTGGGGATCTTGAGAACGTACATCGCCAAGAGCCCGCCCCCCCCGGCGACGAGAAAACTCGGCAAAATTAGCTGCCGCGCGGTGACAAGCGGTAGGAAGCCCATGTTGTGCAGCGACATATGGGCCGCGGCTATGCCAAGCGCGATCACCAGCATTCCCGGTCCGAAGACCCGTTGATCGACGGGAATCGGGGCCAGCGAGGTGAGCAACGGATCGAGCACTGCGTAGGGAGCCAGGAGCGCGAGGCCGATCCCCGCTGCGAGCATCAGACCGTTCGATCGCAATAGGCAGCCGAGCAATCCGAGCCGGCCACTGGAACCAGCAGGCCTGGCAACTCGCGGTTGCGGTAGCAGTGGCCGATACTCCATCATTGCCCAATCGAAGCCCTGCTCTCGTTAGTTAATGACCGGAAACGCTTGGGTATTTGGTTGGTGCCAAACACTCCAAATTCATGTCTATTGGACACGGACCGCCAAGTAGATCAAGCAACACGCGGGCCGGCCCTTTGCCATCGAGCTTATCGATCGAGGCGAAGCTATCGGCAAAGGGCCCGGCTATGTTGCGAACCGCTTGTCCGGGTTCAGGTAGATTCAAGAGCCGGGTTACGATGCCGTAGTCGGAGCGAGCGAAAATTTGCGGCATCGCCTCCTCTGGCCTCGGTTGCGGCCCAGCATGGATTGCCGAGATCTGCCGCTTTATTCCAAAGGTTCCGTTGATCGAATGCCCAGGTCCGCGATCCGGATCGTACCGGACGAATACATAGCCAGGAAGAAGCGGCGCGAGCACCGTATATTGCCAGCGAGCATGGCGGTGCAGATTGCGAAATCGTGGAATAAAGCTCGCGAAATGCTGACGGTGGAGATTCTGCATCGCTAGGCCCTGACGCGCGGGAAGTGTCTCTGCACAATACCATCTTATGGCGACGATGTTTCGCACATGTTCGGGCATGGTGCAGACAACTTCGGAGTTTGCTGCAATTTGCACCACCCATCTCCATTGCACCACCCATCTCCTACGTCACCTTAGATGCGAAATCCGCTTACCTCATGAAGGTTTCGCCTTGTAGACAAGTTCGCCTAGTGCAAGGCAAGGTGCAATGAGCAATCGACATATGTCCAAGAACGGCACAGCCAATTTGGCTTTGGTGGATCTCACGCCATAACTGCCGCTCTGATCGCGGAGCGAGTTTGCCCTGACGTGATGGGGTGGACGGCCCCCGCACCGAGGTAGGTGTGTAAGATGCAGCTGTCGGAAGCCACGTCTAGAGGAGTTGTCCATGTCCCAGGAGATTGTCATTGTCGGCCTCGATCTGGCCAAGAACGTGTTCCAGGTCCACGCCATCGATTTGCAAGGCCAACCCGTCGTCCGCCGACAGCTTCGCCGAGTTGAGGTTCTGAAGTTTTTTACCAAGCTACCGCCGAGTCTGGTCGGCATGGAGGCCCGCGCCTCGGCCCACTATTGGGGCCGAGAGATCGGAGCACTTGGTCATCAGGTCCGACTGTTGCCTCCAGCCTACGTGAAGCCGTACGTGAAGCGCGGCAAAACCGATGCTGCCGATGCCGAGGCGATCTGCGAGGCGGTGACCAGGCCGACTATGCGGTTCGTGGCTGTGAAGTCGGAAGAGCAGCAAGCAGCACTGGTGCTATACAAGACCCACGACCTGTTGGTCCGTCAGCGAACGATGCTGATAAACGCATTACGAGCTCATCTCGGCGAGTACGGGATCGTGAAGGCGCAGGGCCCTGCCGGTGTGAACTCCCTGCTAGCACTTGTGCAGGAAGCCCTGGATGCTGTTCCAACCCATGCTCGCTCGGCGCTCCAAAGCATCGTCGCTCAGTACCGTGCATTGCTCCGCGAGATCGAGCATCTTGAGAAGCAGATCCTCGCCTGGCACCGCCACGACGAGGTCAGCCAGCGGCTTGCAACTATCCCAGGCATCGGCCCGATTACGGCGTCGGCCATCGCTGCAACAGTGCCGGATGCCTCAATCTTCCAATCAGGCCGCCAGTTCGCGGCCTGGCTCGGACTGACACCGCGACCACACAGCTCGGGCGGCAAGGAACGGCTCGGCGGCATCACAAAACAGGGCGATGGGTACCTTCGGCGCCTCCTTGTCGTCGGTGCTACGGCCGTGATGCGCATGACCCGGAAAGATCACGCCAAGCAGCCATGGCTGGCCAGGCTTCTGGCGACCAAGCCCGCAAAGATCGCGAGCGTAGCACTGGCTAACAAAACGGCGCGGATCGCATGGGCCATCATGAGCAGAGGGGAAGTCTATAGATCGGCAGTGGCCTGAGCTCCGGCGAGAGCGAGGCTAGCCCACGAAATGGTGCGGGGTGAATGAGTGGTGATGACAGACCGGTCAGACCGGGGATCGTGTAAACCCAAGGGCAGTAAGCGCTAACCAAGCGCGTTGACGTGATCAGGGAAACGATCCGCGGACTTCATTAGGGCCAGCAGCCATGCGGTGCTGCACGAACAGGCCGAACACATGGATGCACCCGACCGGTGCTCATCAAGACCCAGAAACCTCTTGCACCGCGGGGGCCGTCCACCCCATCACGTCATTGCCTATCGCGCTGTGCGGTCATAGTTCGTTGTAGTCTCGATGCCAAGCCTCGCATTTTCGCACCGCGTCATCGATGCTCATGAACCAGTGAGCGTTCAAGCATTCCGCCCGGAACTTGCCGTGGAAGGACTCGATGAATGCGTTGTCGGTAGATTTTCCCGGCCTGGATCTCGGCGAGCGTGATGTCGCCGTTCTCATTCAGCATAGCCAAAATGGGGTCGGCGTGGGTTTTGCTCTTCGATGACCGCTGGTCTCCGCCTGGCTTGCGGGCCACCGCGCGACCGTGCTCCAACGCCATTTGTCGCCAGCGGATCGCGGCCGCCACGCCAACACCGAACCGCGCCGTAGCAGAGCGGCAACTCATGCCGTCGTCGACCATCGCGACAACTCGATCACGCAAATCCTGAGAGAATGCTCTGTCCATCCATGCCGGCCTCCAACTCC
>JBAQIQ010000114.1:0-4611 GCA_049288935.1 Candidatus Competibacteraceae bacterium | reverse complement strand
GCTGGAGACCGGCAAAGCCCGCGCCCTAGTCGGGTTGCCAGAGCGCGCCCAGCTCGACCTAGCGCGGCGGATCGCCCGGGAAGGCCTGACCACCCGTCAGGTGGAAGCATTAGCGAAAGCGGGCAAGCAGGGTGGCGGCGCTCCCCAAACTGCCGCTGGCATGGTGCCCGCACCCCCGGCGAAGGACCCCAACCTCGTCCGGCTGGAAACTGATCTGGCGAACCAGCTCGGGATGCGGGTGACCGTCACCTTCAGCGCGGATGGCCAGGGACAACTGATCGTCGATTTCGCCAATTTGGAAATTCTGGACGGGGTGCTGGAGCGTTTGGGGTATAAGCCTTGATCGGCTAGGATCCAGTCCCGGCGACCTCCAGAGTGGCAAGGTATCTCCAACGGTCTAAGCTAAGAAAGCCGAAATCGTTCGATCATGCAGGCCACTTAGGTTGCAAGAAAATGCCTACTGGTTCGTGTAGCAACTTGCTACACATTCCCTGTCGTAAGCTGTTCAATAAAGCTTCGGAGCTTAGCTTCATTTTCATCGCTCAGGACACCAACCTTTAGCTTGATGACCAAATATTTCGAGTCACGAGAAATCGAACCAACAGACTTACCGTCCCGATCTAGCGCTTGGGTCTCATGAGGCTCTGCTACGTTTCCCACTTTGCAAATTCGTAGTTCCTTTAACAAAAAACCAGAGATTTTGGTCTGCTCCAATAGTCCAGTTTCAAGCAGGTCCCACGCCCGATTCAATAACTCAAGCGCCAACGATGGCGGTTGAATCGATTGCATTGTCCGTTTGATGTCTGCCGCAGCCGCTCGTGATAATAAACGCGGATTCGCATCAAGTCGGGCAAGAATTGGTTCCGGTAAATGTTCAAAGGTGTAGTAACGATACATATCCTCTCGGTTCAGCCCCAATGCTTCAGCAAGTTTTTTGCGCGTCGGAAATAAACCTTCAATTTGTCGCAAGGCCTTCCCGATCTCATAGTCCGAGAGATCCGAACGATCCATATTCTCAACCAACGCAAGCACAGCCATATCGGATTCCTCAACGGGAATAACCAACGCTTCGATAGTAGCGCGCCCGAGAAGTTTGTACGCCCGCCACCGGCGTTCACCTGCGATGATCTGGTAGCGATCTCGAACTTGCCGTACGGAAATAGGCTGCAGCAACCCAACTTCGGCAATCGAAGCGGCAAGTTCTTCCAATTCTTGTTGTGGAAACACTCGACGAGGTTGATATGGATTAGGATCAATATTATCGACAGACAGTTTAGTGTGTTGTCGGCCAACATCGAAATCAGTTTCTTGCTGTGCTTCCGCATGACGCTGACTGTTCTCCGCCAGTTTTTTCGCCAATAGCGCCTTCAGGTTCTTAGGCATGATTTTCCTCCAACGCAACTCCCTTAAGGCCAAGCTCCCTTGCCAGTTCAAAAGCAAGCTGTCGGAATTCGCGGGATACTTTGGCGGTACGATCCAACATGTGCAAACTGCTTTGCGCCATAGCAGCCTGGTTTACCTTAGTGCTGGTGGAAATTTTGACGGGTAGGAGTTTACCGATTTGCTCACGCGCCATGTTTTCAATTAACTTGCTGACCATTAATCGCTCATCGTGTTTGATGAGCAGCGCACCGAGTACCTTAAGCCGAGGGTTGACTCGGCGGATTTTAGCGATATGCTTCATCAAGTCTGTCACACCGTACATACCGTACTGAGAGCCTGACTCGACAGGTATGATTAGATGGGTAGCAGATGCCAAGGCATTACTGGTCAGCAGTTTTAGGCTAGGGGGGCAGTCAATCAGGATGAGGTCGTAAAGTCCTTCAAGCGGTTGTAGCTTAGCCTGCAACTCTTCTGATGGCCTTGGAGTGGTATCTCTCAGTTCATCTTCAGTCTTACCCAGCGCCAGTGATCCATAGATCAGCGATACACCCTCGATGTTGGTATCTTCATGGATAGCAAGGGGTAGCTTCTCAATCTCGGAGAG
Organism: Candidatus Competibacteraceae bacterium; assembly: GCA_049288935.1. Lineage (GTDB taxonomy): Bacteria > Pseudomonadota > Gammaproteobacteria > Competibacterales > Competibacteraceae > UBA2383. Next base: position 2,624 of record JBAQIQ010000114.1, on the reverse strand, counting down.
CAGTAACTCAGCACAAGTAATCGGTACCTCACTTGGGTGCTTCTTACCCAAATGAAGACTTGCATTAGCCTGTGGATCAATATCAACTACAAGGACGGATAAACCCATCCGAGCAAATTCCGCAGCCAGATTCACCACGGTCGTTGTCTTGCCACAACCACCCTTATGATTTGCCACCGCGATAATCTTTGTTTCTTTTTTCTGCTCCATAGGATTGAAAGAACCTTTGATGTATTCGGATGATCACAAATGTGAACAGTTTTTTCGAGACAAGGTGTAGAAATCTTCTACATCTTAAATGTGTGGCAAGTTGCTACATGCCGTGAATCTTGCCCAGTTCGCCCTACTACAAACATATTACTTGCTAATAGCAGAGATTAGCCAGCAACTTGTGGTTATCACAGGTACCAATCGGGACCCTAGCCTGGAAACCTGTCACCAATTGGTGCAATGGGGTTTGAAAGTGATGGTGACGAGCCGGGACTCTGCGAATGACTACTTTCGTACACAGGGGGTGTCGTTAATCTCCCGTTCTCTGGACGTAGCCGACCCGACCAACATAGATGTGTTGTACAGCAGGAGGTAGGCCAAGTCGATGTACTCACTTATAAAGTCGCAGTTAACTTCTAGGGATAACACCCTATCGGTCGCAGCTATCGTGCGCCTCGTACCTGCTCAGGCTGCTGCGCCTGGAACCCACCGTCCAACCATGGATCGCCGAAGGAACGCCCTCCGTCGGGCAGGCTAAAGTCTTAGGCGATTTCTTCAAATGAACATACCAGGATGCTACTGCTGGGTTCCCCTCTTTTCCAAGGGGCAGTCTCCGCTGATTTGGTAAATTCTTTGCCGGAAATCACCTTAGTCGGACTGAAACCCCCAGCGCCAACTGCATCTGCGCCCGCCGCATCCGCCCGAAGCGGTTAGCTATGCGGCAGGTCGAAGCCCTGATACGCCCGATTCGCCGCGATCCCCGCGACCCGGCTACCCTCGCTGTCGACGCCGACCCGCGCGATCTCGATTATGCACGGTTCGAAGGTCGGTTGTCGGAACAGTTCGATGTCCCGGCGACCGTGGAGTATGCCCGGGAGGGGGTCGGACGTGGGGTCCTCGCCCTCGGCCATCTGGACGTCCTAAATGACCTGCTCGAACGGCTCAGCTACTGCGACGATTTCGGCTAAGGGGATGGCGGGCTTAACGCGACTGCGCTTAGAAGGCTTTTCGAGACTTCATCACCTTTCGAGAGCCGGGACTGGCGATGATGCCTGGCTTATCGAGTTGGGCCGGTCAGAATGAGGGTTGCTCGTTTTGCTCCCGTCACAGCCACTTCTGGAAATGACACTGTCCTTGAGGGCTGGGTTATTGACTAGCGGTATTCCAGACGCAGTGCTAGGGCGAGGTGGGTTGTCCATTAAAATAAGAGCGCAGTATACGGTGCTTTAAGGTCATCATCGGTCGGTACTAACCCATATGGGGATCTTGTACTGGCATTTTTGAAGCTTGTGAAGCTTGTGAAGCCATATCCAGTAGAGCCTGTGAATTTCGCATTACCCGTTAGTCTTTATTGTTCTCTGCGAAATTCTCCGTGTGATGAGAAAAATGCTTTAAATGCTTCAATGCTTCAAAAACGCTAGCTTGAAAAGTGGTAGTGTCCGTGATGAAAACTCGCCATAGCTTGCGTGCCCCATACTTCCCAGCCGCCTCAAACCGTGCACCACACTCAATTCGTCGCTGATATTTTGTAATGAAATCACCTAAATGCTGCGAACTCAAACAACCTCGCTTTGCATCGCTGAAAAACTCGGTCAAGGTTTCGTGCAACATAGGATCGGTGGGTACTTCTGTGCCGGTTTCATCCCGCTGGGTTTCGTTCGCCCGGGCTACGGCCTCGGCGCAGGTGGACGGAATACTTTTGAAGGCGCCATGCCAGGCCAGCAACAGGGCGCGCAGCTTCATCCGAATCGGGTCGGTGTCCTCCATTTTGTCGGTGTCACCCAACGGATCGGCCTCCCCCAGCCAGGTCAAGGCATCGCGCACCCGCCGACTCCACTCCTCAAAACTCCCCATGACCGGATGGGGCTGTTTCGGCTAGCCGGCCACGATGTAGGCGCGTAGGGCGGTCAAGGCGGCGGCGACCAGGGCGGGCCGGTGCGCTGGAATCCATTCCGCCAGATTGCGGTCGTATTCGCGCTTCTCCGGGGCCTCCAGCTGCGGATCCAGCTCGCACAACACCACGCGCCGAGTGATGTCTTCCTTGACAATGGTGTTGTTGCCCGTGGCCAGCCAGGTGGCGGCGGTGGGGACCGTGACGGTGCGGGACTGACCGAGGACCCGGCCGGTGAAGGTTTCAGCGGTCAGCATCTTGGCGAGGCTTTTACCGCCCAGGGGACCTTCGAGATTGTCCAGATTGATGACATTGTCACAGGCGAGGAACACGGCCAGCAGACGCTTTTCCTGTTCGGCGGGATCGTCTTCGGCCAAATCGAACACGGTTGCTGGCTTGCCGGTGGCGATCAACGCCACCGTGTCGGCCAACAGCGATTTGCCGGACCCGGCGCGGCAGGCGCGGAACAGGTGCAGCGGGGCTTTCGGCAGGGCATGCCGCACCAGGGCGGTCAGGATGGCGG
>JBAQIQ010000113.1:0-2133 GCA_049288935.1 Candidatus Competibacteraceae bacterium | reverse complement strand
CCCACCTATGCCTCGTGGTGCAATCCCATCGAGAAGCTTTGGCGTAAATTGCGCCAAGACGTGACCCACCTCCATCGCTGGGCCGATGATCTCGAAACACTCCGCACCGAGATCGACCGTTTCTTGGTTCAATTTGCCCAAGGTTCCTTGGAACTACTGCGCTACGTGGGCCTAAAGATACCGGATTAAATTTTTAAAGATCATAAGGCCGGGGTCTCTCGCGGAAAATATCGATGAGGCTAACCCATCATGGCCATCGCTCGCTATTATCTCGGCTGTCCAGTGTGGAGCAATCGCGACTGGATCGGTGAATTTTTCACCCCTGGTTCCAAGCCCGGCGATTTCTTGCGCCAATATTCAGCAGTGTTCAACACAGTCGAGGGTAATCATTGCTTCTACGGCTTGCCCAAACCGGAGACGGTCCTTCGTTGGCGGGAAGAAGCCGCGCCTGGGTTCCGGTTCTGCTTCAAATTCCCGCGAACGATCAGCCATGAGCGGCGCTTACGCGACTGTGCGGGAGAGACGACTGAGTTTCTGGGCCGGATGACGCCACTAGCGGAGGCCGGTCGGATGGGTCCCAGTTTCCTACAATTGCCGCCCAGTTTCGGTCCGGGTGATCTACCGGCGCTGCGTGATTATCTGATGGCGCTGCCGCAGGCATTTCACTACGCGGTAGAAGTGCGGCATCCCGCTTTTTTCGCCAAAGGCGAGGATGAGCGTCAATTGAACCGGTTATTGCTGGAACTGGGTATCGACCGGGTCATGCTGGACAGTCGCGCCCTGTTCAACGCCAATCCCGCTGATCCCGATACGCGAACTGCTCAGGGCAAGAAACCCCGATTGCCGGTTCACGCCATCAGTTTGGGGTCACGACCGTTCATCCGCTACATCGGTCATCCTGAGCCGGAAGCGAACCCGCCGTTTCTGGAGCCGTGGCTGGGTAAGCTGGCGTTGTGGATGAGCGAGGGCCAGGAACCCTACATTTTCATCCACACCCCCAACAACCGACAGGCCCCGCGTCTGGCCCAATTGTTTCACGGAATGTTGCAGGCGCGTTGCCCTGAAGTCAGCGCGTTGTCGCTTTGAGGGCGCATTCCAGAAATTGCAACAAATCGGGGTGGCTGGATGAGGCCAGGTTGAAGCGCAACCGCGATGACGGTTGCTGGCTGGGCGAAAACAGGCTGCCCGGAGCCAGCAGCAGCCGTTGCTCATAGGCGTGGGCGGCGAGGACATTACTGTCTCGGCCCGCATCCAGCCAGGCAAACATTCCGCCCTGGGGATCGACGACCGCCCGCAGGCCCAATTGCTCCAGTTGCGCCAGCACAGGTTCGCGCCGCGCCGCCAGCCGGGTACGCAGGCGCTCGACATGCTTGCGGTAATGACCCTCGACCAACACCTGATGAATTACCCGCTCGCCGAGTTCTGGGGTGGTCAGCGCCGCCAGCAGCTTGCGGTCGGTCAATTCCCGCGCCAGTTCCCGCTCGCAGGCGATGAACCCGACCCGCAGATTAGCCGCCACCGTTTTGGAGAAGCTGCCGACGTAAATCACCCGGCGCAACTGATCCAGCGCCGCCAGCCGCACGGTGGGCATTCCGCAAAAGTCGGCGTAAATATCGTCTTCAACGATGGTTACCCCGTACTGTTCGGCCAGCCGCAGCACCTGAAACGCCTTGGCTGCGGTCAGTGATGAACCGGTCGGGTTGTGCAGCACCGAGGTGATGACGTACAGCGGCGGGCGGTGTTCCTGCAACAACTGCTCAAGCGCGGCCAAATCCGGGCCATCGGCCAGGCGCGGCACGCCGATAGGTCGAGCACCCAGCGCCGCAAACATGCCAAACATCAAAAACCAGCCGGGATCGTCCACCAGTACCGTAGCGCCGGGCCGCAAAAACTGCCGGGCGATCATGTCCAGAGCTTGCGTCACGCCAGCGGTCAGGACAATTTGTTCCGGCGCGGCGGCGATCTCGATTTCGGCCAGCTTGACCTGCAACTGTGCGCGCAGCGGCGGATAACCCTGCGGTTGCCCGTAATTGAGCAAGGGCGCCGCGCCCGAACATCAGCCGGCCCAACAGGTAAAGAACCCAGAACAGCAGCAGGGCAAACAGGCCGCCGGCCAGAATGCTCTGAAGGCTG
>JBAQIQ010000112.1:0-63588 GCA_049288935.1 Candidatus Competibacteraceae bacterium | reverse complement strand
CCGGCTGCCAGCACGGCGTCAAAGGCGTTGCCGCCGGCGCGCAGAATAGTACAAGCGGCTTCGGTCACTTGCGGATGGCCGCTGGCGACGCTGCCTTTGGGTACAGGGGCGGATGAGGTCATAAGTGAACCGTCTGGCTCCAGCGTTCAGTCACGATTGGCGGGCCGCCGTTGATGTGGCGACCGGTTGTGACCACGCGGTTCACCACCCGCCAAGGGTGGACGACGGCGCTCCATTCGCTTGGGCGGCTTGAATTCGACCAGCAGTTCCTCAGTGATCGGCAACACAGGCAATTTTTGACCGATAAAGTCCTCGATCTCCGGCAGCGAGTAGACATATTCCTCGCAGGCAAAGCTGATGGCATCACCGCTGGCGCCGATGCGAGCGGTGCGGCCAATGCGATGGACGTAATCCTCCCGATCCTGCGGCAGGTCGAAATTGATGACGTGAGTGACATCGGAAATGTGCAGGCCGCGCGCCGCCACATCGGTTGCTACCAGAATGGGCAACTCGCCGCGCTGGAAAGATTCCAGCAAATGCAGGCGCTTGTTCTGCGGAATATCGCCAGACAGTACCCCGGCCTGGTAGCCGTTGCCTAGCAGATAGCCGGTGACGCGATCTGCTGCCCGTTTGGTGTTGACGAAAATCATGGTGCGTTTAGGCGCTTGCTGGTGCAGGACGCCCAGCAGCAGCGGAATTTTGTCGCGCGCCGAAACGTGGTAAAGCGCCTGCCGCACGTTGTCGGCGGTGATGTGCTCGGCCTCGATCCGAATCACCTGGGGATTGTTCATATGCTCATAGGCCAACTCCATGACTCGATTGCTCAGAGTGGCGGAAAACAGCATGTTGATGCGCTGGCCGGGTGGTGGCATCCGCCGGAGCAAATAGCGGATGTCGGCGATAAAGCCCAGATCGAACATACGGTCCGCCTCGTCGAGAATGACCACTTCAATTTGGTTGAGCTTGTAGACGCCCTGTTTGTAATAGTCGATCAGCCGACCAGGGGTGCCGATCAGTACGTCGATTCCCGCTTCCAGTTGGCGGCGCTGGCTGTCATAACCGGTCCCGCCGTAGACTGCGGCGAATTTCAGGCCGGTGTAGCGGCCCAGCAATTCCGCATCACGATGAATTTGCACCGCCAACTCGCGGGTCGGGGCGAGGACAATGGCCCAGGGTCCGAAGGCGTTCTCGGCGACTGGCGTTTCCATGAGATGATGCAGGGCAGCCAGCACATAGGCTGCCGTTTTGCCAGTGCCGGTCTGCGCTTGGCCAGCGATATCCTGGCCCTTGAGCGCCAACGGCAGAGTGGCGGCCTGAATCGGCGTACAATAGGTAAAGCCGGTGTCCTCCAGGCTTTCCATCAGCGCATCGGTTAGACCGAGTGAGGAAAACCGGATATGGGTAAGATGATCTGTTTGCATGGGTGTGCGACTATCCCGGGTGAGCAGGGTGGGTGGGTGCGGCAGGAACGCCCGTCCGGGCGGGAGATTGATGAAAGATTTGTGCCCCTGCCGGTTATTTTGCCACAATATCCCTTGTTGAATGCCGCGCGCCGCCGATTTTCGCTGGCCGCTTCCCGGTAGTGGTTCCTTCATAAGCGACTGACAGCCGTTTATTCCGCCCACCTTCAACAGGTCCGTCCCACTGCCGCATTGCCCTTTTGCATTGGAGAACCCTCTCATGAGCGAGCACATCGTGCATATTACCGACGATACTTTTGAAGCCGAAGTCCTCAAGGCCGAACAACCGGTGCTGGTGGATTATTGGGCTGAATGGTGTGGTCCCTGTCGGATGATCGGGCCGATTCTCGACGAGCTCGCTGTGGAATACGGAGATCGCGTCAAGGTCTGCAAGCTGAATGTGGATGAGAACCAGAATACGCCGCCCAAATATGGGATCCGTGGCATTCCCACCCTGATGCTGTTCCGTAACGGTAATGTTGAAGCGACTAAAGTTGGCGCACAATCCAAGTCGCAACTCGCGGCTTTTCTCGATAGCAACCTGCGTTAAAATGCGCCGCACGGCGTCTGCCGGTCGTCCACGGGTAGACGCCGCTGGACGGGCGTGCTAGCTTATCCTGCCATGTCGCGGCGCTCATCAGGTTCAACCTCGCGTTCCTTGCGCCGTCCGGCCCACTCCGGCCCACTTCTCCCAAAACGCCAATCCCGACCCCCTCCCAGCGGGTGTCCCCTCTTAATACCCGCTCGCCTTGAGCCTTTAGCATCCATGAATCTAACTGAACTCAAAAAGAAATCCGCCGCCGAACTCATTGCCATCGCCCAGGAGCTGAAACTCGAAGGCACGGCGCGGTCCCGCAAACAGGATGTGATCTTCGCCATTCTCAAGGCACTGGCCAAGAACGGTGAGGACATCTCCGGCGATGGCGTGCTGGAAATTTTGCAGGACGGTTTCGGGTTCCTGCGCTCCGCCGACAGCTCCTATCTGGCCGGCCCGGATGACATTTACGTCTCACCCAGCCAAATTCGCCGCTTCAACCTGCGCACCGGCGACACGGTGAGCGGCAAGATTCGTCCCCCCAAAGAAGGGGAGCGTTATTTTGCCCTGCTTAAGGTGGGTGACATCAACTTCGAGCTGCCGGAAGTTTCCAAGAATAAGGTGTTGTTTGAGAATCTGACCCCATTGCATGCGACCCAGCGTATGACGTTGGAGCGCGGTAACGGCAGCACCGAAGATATCACGGCGCGGGTCATTGACCTGATTGCGCCAGTTGGCAAGGGTCAGCGCGGGTTGATCGTCTCGCCGCCGAAAGCGGGTAAGACCATGATGTTGCAAAATATTGCCCAAAGCATCGCCGCTAACCATCCCGAATGCTATCTGATCGTGCTGCTGATCGACGAACGGCCCGAGGAAGTCACCGAGATGCAGCGTTCAGTGCGCGGTGAGGTGATTTCCAGCACCTTTGACGAACCGGCCACCCGGCATGTGCAGGTGGCGGAAATGGTGTCGGATAAGGCTAAACGGCTGGTTGAGCACAAGCGCGATGTAGTGATTCTGCTGGATTCCATTACCCGTCTGGCGCGGGCTTACAATACAGTAGTGCCGGCTTCGGGCAAGGTGCTCACCGGCGGCGTAGACGCCAATGCGCTGCAGAAGCCGAAACGGTTCTTTGGCGCTGCACGCAATATTGAGGAAGGCGGTTCGCTGACCATTCTCGCCACGACGCTGGTGGATACCGGATCGCGCATGGACGATGTGATCTATGAAGAATTCAAGGGTACCGGCAATATGGAGATTCACCTGGACCGGCGCATTTCCGAAAAGCGGGTTTTCCCCGCCATTGACATCAACCGCTCAGGGACCCGGCGCGAGGAATTGCTGACCGATCAGGATGATTTGCAGAAGATGTGGATTTTGCGCAAGCTGCTGCATCCGATGGACGAGTTACAGGCGATGGAGTTCATGCTGGAGCGCTTGAAGAGCACCCGGACTAACCGTGAATTCTTTGAGTCGATGAAACGCTGAACGGGCAACGGCTCCTTCCCACTGCCTCATCACCGGCCTGCTGATCCCATGATTTCCGTTGCCTTCTTCCGGCTTCCACCCCGGCCAACTCTGCCTGCGCCCTTGGCGTTTCCATTAAAGCTGATTCCTGGCCCGGTGCATTCGACGTTGCTGACCACCGCGCTGAATGTGTTGTTCGCTGGTCGAATGGAGCAAAGCGGCGAGTTTGAATTCTTGCGGGGCCGGGTACTGGCGATCCGGGTGCGCGATGCACAGGTTGAATACCGGTTCCGGTACTCTGGCCCGGCAGGTTTCACCCCTTGCCAAAATGATCAGGCGCCAGATTTGACCATCAGCGGCGCGGTTTATGATTTTCTGGTCCTGGCCACTCGCCGCGAAGATGCCGATACGTTATTTTTCAACCGGCGAGTGATGATGGAAGGAGACACTGCGTTGGGGCTGGAGTTGAAGAATCTGTTGGACGCCATGGACCCGGAAGCGCTCGGCCAGCCCTTGCCATCCTTGCTGCAGGCGGCCCATCGTTTGATAGCGACGTATGAACGGCTGAGTGGGTGAATGCACCGGACCATCGGGCGGCGGGTCAATAGTTGAAGCTATTGTCGCAACCTGCCAGAATTTCTTAATATTTTGATTTATAAATCATAATATCTGTAATTCACCTTCAATGCTCTGACGGTAAAACGCCACCGTGTACTGGAAAAAAATTAAAGGCGGCTTATGCTTGAAAGGTCACTCGCATCTTCTTCATTACCAGACCTTCAGGAGCACAGACCTATGGAGGCAGAACGACCATCGGGAATCCGCGCCCTGCTGGTAGGCGCAACCGGCCTGGTGGGGGGGCACTGTCTGGACGAGTTGTTGCGCGACAACGATTTCAGCGCTGTCACGGTCCTTACCCGTCGGTCGTTGGAGCAGATTTCGCCAAAACTGACCGTCCATGTGGCTGATTTCGATCATCTCCGCGATTACGTTGAGACATTTAAGGTGGATGTCGTGCTGTGCTGCCTGGGGACCACGCACCGGGTGGCCGGCTCGCCAGAAGCCTTTGCCAAAGTCGATCATATCTACGTTGCTGAATTGGCCCGGTTGACGGTGACTCGGGGCGCCCAGCGTTTCGTCATGGTTTCGGCGGTGGGCGCTGATCCGGGTTCGCCCGTGTTTTACAATCGGGTCAAGGGTCGGGCTGAGGCAGCGGTCAGCGAACTACCGTTCAAGGCGGTCCATATCGTGCGCCCCTCGCTGCTGCTTGGCCAACGCGGGCAACCCCGGGTCGCCGAGGACTGGGGTAAGCAATTCGCGCCGCTCTGGTCCTGGTTCCTGTGGGGGCCGCTCAGTCACTATCGGCCCGTACTGGCGGAAGCCGTCGCCGCCCGCATGGTGGAGCTGGCCAAAAGTGACCAGGAAGGTGTGCATATCCATCATTTCAACGGATAACCACCTTCTCACTCAGCTCCCGGTAATGATGATGCGTAATCGGCGTCAACGGTGGGTTGCGACAACGGCGCTGTTGACGTTGCTGGCCCTGATGGACCCACACCCCACGCTGGCTAAAAAACTCTATAAATATCAGGATGCCCATGGCGCCTGGGTCTTCAGCGACAAGCCGCCGGTCACCAATGTGCCGGTCGAGATCAGCGCGCTGCCGGTCAGTGAACAATCGATCAAAATCGGCATTCGCAATCTGGGAACACCGGATGCGCCGGTACTGGCGGCGATCAACGATTATTACGGGCCGATTGAAGTGGACCTCCGTGGGGAGCAAATCGAGCAAATGTACGCTGAACCGCCGCTGCCGGTGCGGGTCGTCGTCCCGGCCCGGACTGAAAAGACCGTAGTCGCCCTCAAGCCGACCGGGCCGCGCTGGCGCTATGGTTATCGGGTGCGGGCGATGCTGGGTGATCCCTCCGCCGTCCATCGGCCAGAACAGCCTTATGCGCCGCCCTTTGCTGTTGGACAGCGCTTCCTCATTGGCCAGGCGTTCGATGGCGTGTTCAGCCACCAGCATCCGCAAAGTCGCTACGCCGTAGACCTTAGCCTGCCATTGGGGACACCGGTGCGCGCTGCCCGGGCCGGAGTGATCATGGAAGTCGCTGGCGATTTCTTTGATGGCGGCCTTGATCCCAAGTATCAGACCCAGGCCAACGCTGTGCGTGTACTCCATGATGACGGCACCATGGCGGTGTACGCTCATCTGCATCCAGATTCGATCCGGGTCTCGCCTGGCCAACGTGTAGAACGTGGCGCCTGGCTGGCCAATTCCGGTAATACCGGCTTTTCCACCGGCCCGCACCTGCATTTCGCCATCCAACGCAACGCTGGTATGGAACTGGTTTCAGTTCCTTTTGAGTTTGCTGGAGCCAACGGCGCCGCTGTCACACCAGTGGCCGGAACCTTGCTGATCGCGTACTGACGCTTCCCCATTCGCTCTTAACGAAAAAGCAAAATCAAAATCAGGGAGTTGTCATGGTGACTATCGCAACCTTCAATTTGTGCAATCTGGGGGCGAGCGCACCTCTGGAGCGGCTGGCGCGGTTGGGGGCGATCATCGTCGATGAGTTGGGGGCGCCGGATATTGTGGCGTTGCAAGAGGTGATGGCGGAAAGTCTGGCGGCAACGACCGGGCCGGTTTGCGCGGATGCGGCGTATCAGGCGCTCATCGCCGCAATGAGCGCGGTGGGCGGTCCGCACTATGCCTTCCGGGAAGTGCCGCCGCTGGCGCATCAGGACGGTGGTATGGCCTGCGCCAATATCCGGGTTGGGCTGTTGTTTAATCCGGAGCGGGTCACATTTCCCGACCGGGGCCATGCGGGCCCGGAGGATCGAGTCGGTATCCGTTTCAGCAACCGTCAGCCCAGCCTAACCCTCAATCCGGGACGCATCGAACCGGGACATCCGGCCTTTGCTGGCGACGATCATCAGCACTGGATGCCCAGCCGCAAGGCGTTGGCTGCAGAGTTTTCGGTTGAGGGACAGCGACTGTTTGTTATCGTTTGTCATTTCAAGTCTATGCGTTCCGCCACACGCCGTGAGGAGGATTACGCCAAGCAGCAACGTCACGCTCAAGCGACTATCGTATATGACTTCGCCGCCGATCTGCTGGCCTGTGACCCGCAGGCGGCCATTGTGGTGTTGGGTGACCTGAACGATGTACCGGGTTCCAAGACCCTGAATCTGCTCAAGGGCGAGCTGTTTTATAACCTGCTGGACGATGTGCCGCATGGGCAATGCTATACCCGCCGGCATGGCGAGCAACTGCAGGCGCTGGACCATATCCTGGTCAGTTCGGCGTTGCGGCGCGATGCAACGGTGCGCATCGCCCACATCAACAGCGAACCCGCTCCCGGTCGCCTGGAGCCGGCCAGCGATCACGATCCAGTGGTGGCGACCTTACCCGCACTGGACGCATAAAAAAACGGTCGCTGTTTTCACGACGACCGTTTTTGATTAACCGGTTGGGTCACCGTCTTTTGAGCAACCCGACCTGCACTGATTTCACTTCACTTGGCTAAACGCAGCTTCACATAAGACCCTGGCGCATCTTCGATGACCGGCAGTTTGCCGGTTCCCGGTACGCGGGCCGGTATTTTCTCGCCGGAGTTTTTGCTCAGCCACTTGTACCAGTCCGGCCACCAGGAACCGTCGGTCTGTTTGGCATCCTTCAGCCAATCATCCGGATCGGTCACATGCTTGGGATTGGTCCAGAAGAAGTACTTGTTAGCGGCCGGTGGATTGATCGGGCCGGCGATGTGGCCGGAACCGCTCAGCACAAACCGCACCGGGCCACTGAACAGCAGACTGCCCGCATAGTTGGATTTCCACGGAGCGATGTGATCTTCAATCGCCGAGAGGAAATAAGTCGGCACCTTGACCTGGCTCAAATCAATTGGCGTACCGAGCAAGTTAATGCCGCCCGGTTCCTTCAGCCGGTTGTGCTGGTAGAAGTTGCGCAGGTAGAAGCTGTGCATCTTCGCCGGCATCCGGGTGGAATCGGAATTCCAGTACAACAGATCGAAGGGGAAGGGTTCCTTACCCAGCAGATAGTTGTTGATGAAGAACGACCACATCAGGTCATTCGCCCGCAACATGCTAAAAGTCGTCGCCATCTCGCTGCCGTCGAGGTAGCCTTTGGCCGCCATGCGCTTTTCCAGCGAGGCAATCTGCTCTTCTTCGATGAACACTTCCAACTCACCCGGCTGGGAGAAATCCAGCATGGTGGTCAGGTGGGTGCCAGAGCTAATGCGCGGTGTGCCCTGCGCCGCCAGATAGGCGTTGGTGATGCCCAGCAGGGTGCCACCCAGGCAATAGCCCAGCGCGTTGACCTCGGGCTCACCGGTCGCCTGCTCGATGGCATCCAGCGCCGCCAGCGGGCCATCCCTCAGATAGTCGTCGAAAGCCTTTTCGGCCATCTTCTCATCCGGGTTGACCCAGGACATCAGGAACACCGTGAAGCCCTGATCGACCGCCCATTTGATCAGCGAGTTCTTGGGGCGCAGGTCCATGATGTAGAACTTGTTGATCCACGGCGGGAAGATCAGCAGCGGCTTCTTGAATACCTCTGGAGTGCTCGGATCGTACTGGAGAAGCTGCATCATCTCGTTCTGATAGACGACCTTGCCGGGCGTGGTGGCCACGTTCTTGCCCAACTCGAAGGCGTTGAGGTCGGTCATCCGGATGTTGAGCTTGCCCTTGCCGCGCTCAAGATCGTCGAGCATGTTTTTCAGGCCATTAACCAGATTCTCGCCGCCGGACTCAATGGTGAGCCGTACCACTTCGGGATTAGTCATCGCGAAGTTGCTGGGCGACATCGCGTCGATGAACTGGCGGGTGTAGAACTGAAGTTTCTTCTTGGTCTTGTCGTCGAAGCCTTCGACGTTGGCGACCATGTCCTGAATCCAGCCAGCCGTCAGCAGGTAGGATTGCTTGATGTACGAAAACAGAGGATTGTCTTGCCAGTCATCGTGCTTGAAACGCTTGTCGCCCTTCGGCTCGCGGATGACCGCTTCCGTTGGTTGACCAAACATGGCCGGCAGCGTTTTCTGCCACAGTTCCATGTAATTTTGCCACAGGGCCATTTGCGCCTGCGCCAGCTTGGCCGGATCCGCCATGATTTTCTGGTTCATCTCCATGAAGGACTTGGCCAATGACATCTTGTCCTGCATGTCAAACGAGCCTTCAGTCTGCTGGCGATTCAGAAATTCCTTGACGATGACCTGACTTTTTTCGGCGATATGGCTGAAAAGCTGCGCCATTTGCCCCGGATCGGGCATTTTGATTTCCGGCATTTTCAGTTCGGGAGTTTTTTGCTCGGCCATGCATCGTTCCTCGTGATTATGGTGGTTCGCTAAGTCGCCCTGAATTTTAGCTGATAGCGCGAACCAAAAAGCAAATCGGACAGACCTCCACGGAAATTAAATTCCGTGCGGGCCTGTCCGCTTGGGCAGTGAGGTGAACTGGGGGTCTTACTTGGCGACCAGGCTCTTCAGCTCTTGCAGGCTATCGGTGACGCGCTTGTTGATGATAGCGAACGCTTCAGTGTTGGATTTGCTGACCATTTCGGCCAGTTCGCGCGCATTCGCCAGCGCCTGTTCAAACGCTTTGCGGGCCAGTTCGGTCTGCTTGGCAGACATTTCCTGGGGGTTGCCGGCGCCGGAGAGCTGCTGGGCAATCGCCGAAACTTCGCTCATGGCCTGGCTGAGAATCTCGGCCTGGCGTTGGGCGACTGCCTGCATGCCCTGCACTGCGGTCTGATTCGCTGCGTTCAGCGCTTCGATATTCTTGCGCTGCGCGTCCATGATCGCCTGCATGTCGAAGCCGGGGATTTTGACATCGCCCATCATCTTGGTCAGGTCGAACTTGCTCATATCGAACTTGCTGAAATCAACATTAGCGAAGGGATTGAAGGGGTTGGGGTTAGACATGGAGTAGATCTCTTCAGGTTAAGGATGGATGGACTTGGTTTTTTGTGCATCGCAACAATCGATAGGCGTATTTTGCATACCGCAACGCCGGTGTCAACTCTTTTTTTTGCAATGCAGCATTATTTTCAACCTCACGGTGCTTCGCCCAGGCTTTTGGCGGTGATCTCGTAGACATCCGGCGATAAATCCGGCGCCGACAAAATCCGCTCCAACTGATGGCGCATCCCTTGCTGGCGTAGTGGATCGTATTGACGCCAGCGGGTAAAAGCGGTCATCAACCGGGCGGCGATCTGGGGGTTGAAAGCGTTCAGGGCTAATGCCTGATCGGCCAGAAAAGTATAGCCACTAGCATCGGCGGCGTGGAAATGTATGGGGTTGGCCTGGCAGAAGGCGCCGATCAGCGCTCGCACCTTGTTTGGATTGCGGAGGCTGAACGCCTCGTGCGCCATGAGCTGCTGGACGATATTTAATGTGCCGGGCTGGCGGGATGTGGCTTGCAGGGCCAGCCACTTGTCCACCACCAGCGGCTCGCGCCGCCAGCGGTCGTAAAATGCAGCCAGCGCCTCGGTTCGCTCCGGGCCTTCGCAGTTCACCAGCGGCGCCAGCGCGCCGAGTTGGTCTGTCATATTGCTGGCGGTGCTGAATTGGTTCAGCGCCAGCGCCCGTCCTTCCGGCTCGTCGATTTGCATCAAGTAATCCAGGCAGACATTTTTGAGCGCCCGTTGGCCGACCACTAGCGCGTCGAGGTGTTCCGTCCCGGCGTGAGGGCGCGCGGTGGAAAGGGCGCTTTGCAACGTTTGGTAAATGGTCAGCCACTGGTCACGCAGCCGTTCCGCCAAGGTGCGCTGGACAAACCGCCGGGCGGTGTGAATACCCTCTACATCCACGACGGCCATCTGTTCCGCCAGCCAGGTCTCGCCGGGCAGGGTCAACACCTGGGCCAGCAACGCCGGATCAGCCGGCGAGATCAGCGCCCGGCTAAAGGCGTCGCTGAATGATTCTGGCAACGTCCAGGGGCGACCCTGTTGATGGTCAGCGACCAGGGCCAGGATTGTGCGCACCGCCAGAGTTTGGCCGGCGTCCCAGCGGTTGAAGTCATCACGGTCATGGGCCAGCCGAAAACGCAAGTCGTCATCGCTTT
Source organism: Candidatus Competibacteraceae bacterium (assembly GCA_049288935.1). Taxonomy (GTDB): domain Bacteria; phylum Pseudomonadota; class Gammaproteobacteria; order Competibacterales; family Competibacteraceae; genus UBA2383. Next base: position 53,046 of record JBAQIQ010000112.1, on the reverse strand, counting down.
CGGCGCTGTTCATTTTCACTGGCGCGGAAAAGCCGCGTAACAGGGAGGGAACCGGGCGCGCCGGGAGGTTGATGAAATGGAAGGTGTGCTCCGATTCTCGCAACTCCAGCACCCGCGTGGCGCCTTGGGGTTCACTTTCCCCCGCCAGTTGCAGTGGCAGATCGCGCCCTTCGGCGCCTAGCAACCCCAAGGCCAGTGGGATGTGAAACGGTTCCTTATTCGGCTGACCGGGCGTCGGCGGACAGGCTTGCTGAACGGTCAGTGTATAAATCCGGGTCGCCGGATCGTAGGCGTCGCTGACCGTGAGTTCCGGCGTTCCGGCCTGGTGATACCAGCGTTTGAACTGGCGGAAGTCAGCGCCGTTCGCTTCAGCCATCGCGGCCACAAAATCGTCGCAGGTCACCGCTTGACCGTCGTGACGCTGGAAGTAGAGATCCATGCCGCGCCGGAAGCCGTCCTGGCCCAGCAGGGTTTGCATCATGCGGATCACCTCCGCGCCCTTGTTGTAGACGGTCACCGTATAAAAATTATTGATTTCAATGTAGGAATTCGGACGCACGGGATGCGCCATCGGTCCAGCGTCCTGCGGGAACTGGCTGCTGCGGAGAATGCGGACGTCTTCAATGCGCTTGACCCCGCGTGAGCCCAGATCACTGGAAAATTCCTGGTCGCGGAAGACGGTCAGTCCTTCCTTGAGGCTGAGCTGGAACCAGTCGCGGCAAGTGACCCGATTGCCAGTCCAGTTGTGGAAATATTCGTGGCCGATGACGCTGAGGATGCCTTGGTAATCGGCGTCCGTGGCCGTCTCCGGGCGGGCCAGCACATATTTGGTATTGAAGATATTAAGGCCCTTGTTTTCCATGGCGCCCATATTGAAATCGCCGACCGCCACAATCATGTACAAGTCCAGGTCGTATTCCAGCCCAAACCGTTGCTCGTCCCAGGCCATCGCCTGTTTCAGCGAATACATGGCGTGGCTGCACTGGTCGATATTCTCTGGCTCTACATAGATGCGCAGCGTCACCGCACGCCCGGAGCGGGTGGTGAACGAATCTTCAATGAATTGGAGATGACCCGCCACCAGTGCGAATAAGTAGCAGGGTTTAGGGAAGGGATCATGCCAGGTGGCCCAATGCTGACCGTCGCCCCATTCGCCGTTGGCGACCAGATTGCCGTTGGATAACAGCACCGGATAGCGGGCCTTGTCGGCGACCAGAGTGGTAGTGAACACTGTCATGACATCGGGGCGATCCAGAAAATAGGTGATGCGGCGAAAACCTTCCGCTTCACACTGCGTGCAAAAGTTGCCGCTGGACTGGTAGAGACCTTCCAGCGCGGCGTTGTCTTGGGGGCGGGTGCGGGTGACAACTTCCAAGGCAAATTCCGCCGGCGGATTGAACAGGGTGAGCCGGTCGGTATCGACCTGATAACAGTCGGCGGCCAGCAGCGTTCCGTCCTGCGTCAGGGAAATCAGCTCCAGATGCTGGCCATCTAATATCAATGGCGTTCCGAGTGGCGTGGCGGCGGCGCGGGCGATGCGCAACTGGGAATGTACGGTGGTGAAGTCTTCCCCCAGTTCAAACCGCAGATCAATGGTCGGAATGTGGTAGGCGGGCGGTGTGTAATCGCTGAGATGGGTGGTCTTGGGCGTTGCAATGGACATGGGCGGCTTTTCGTTAGGAAATTAAAATGGATTGGATGAACACGAATGGGGTTTGTTCACCCTAGAGTTTATCGGCGCAACTGGCGGGGGGAATGCTACACTTTTCCGCAAATACAAGGCTTTTGTTTCGACTGTCCATTTTGAGCATGTCGAAGAACAATGGTCGATAAATGTAAAAAGTCACATTGGGAATTTCATGCAACTGACGGGGGATGCCATGTCGTCGATCAAAAAATTAAACTTTTTGTGGCGAGGCGCACCTCTCGCCCTGGCGTTGTTAGCGATGATGGTGATCGTGTCCGCCGCCCGCGCTGAGAGCCGCCTGGAGCGCATCGCTGCTGCCGGTGCGTTGCGCATTTGCATCTGGCCCGACTACTATGGCATTACGTTTCGCAATCCAAAAACTTTGGAGCTGTCCGGCATCGATATCGACCTGGCCCGTGAACTGGCCAAGGATTTGGGCGTTCAGGCGCAATTCGTGGACAGTTCATTCGCCCGATTGATCGATGATGTCACCAACAACCGTTGCGACATTGCGATGTTTTCTATTGGCGTCACGCCCGAACGCGCCGAGAAATTGCGTTTCACCCGCTCGTATCTGCGTAGCGATATCTACGCCATCACGACCTACTCGAACCGCCGTATCAAAAGCTGGGAGGATATTGACCGTCCAGGCGTCGTCGTCGCCGTGGCGCGCGGCACCTACCACGAGCCGGTTATGCGGCGGAAACTCAGCGCCGCTTCGCTGCAAGTCCTTGACACGTCCCACGCCCGTGAGCAGGAAGTCGAGTCGGGACGGGCCGATGTGTTTATGACAGACTTTCCTTACAGTCGGCGCATGTTGGACAACGTTGATTGGGCGCGACTGGTGTCATCGCCGAAGCCTTACCACCTCACACCCTACGCCTATGCGGTCGCGCCCGGCGATGAGATCTGGTTTCAGCGGGTCGATCGCTTTGTTGCAGAAATTCGTCAGGATGGCCGGTTGCTGGCCGCCGCCCAGCGCTACCAGCTCGACCCGATTGTCGTACTTGCCGATTGACGGACTTGCCTAAGGTCTGTGGCGATGAGCCGCGCCACTGGCATCCACCTGTCCACCAAGGCCGGGTTCATTATCTTTTTGATCACGTTGATGGTCTCTATCTCGCTCGGCGCGACTCTCCATCTGATCCGGACTTATCACACAGGACTGGCGACTCATCAGGTCCTTGCCGCGATTCAGGCGCGCATTGCCGAAGACCATTTGACACAGAACCTTGGCGTCATCGATCTCACTCTGCGCGGACTGCTAGAGAATGATGCCGCCGATCCCGTCGTTGAGTTGGCTCGTGCTATACGTCACGCCCCTTATTTGCGCTCTCTCTCACTGATCGACGCGACAGGCCGTATTATCGCCAGCTCAAACTCTCTTAATGTCGGCTATCAGATCGGCTTCAACGACGTCCTGCCCCCTATTGACGCTGGAGGCGATGTGTTGCGTTTAGGCCGCCCACGCGAAGGGCGGGATTTTTATGACAGCCACCCAATTCCCGACCGTGGGACCGATCCGGCAGCACGCATTTTTTTCACCGCCATCAGGAGCATTACCTGGCGCGGCAACGATAGCTGGCTGGCTGCGGCGATCAATACTGACTATTTCATCAATCATTACGCCTACAACGTAGAAGCTCAGCGTGGCGCTGTCGAAGTGTTCCGCTACGACGCCACTCTCGTTTTTTCCACCCATGAGCAACGCCCGCCTGGCCTGATCAACCCTGAAGCAGCCGTCTTCCATTCCGGCGTTCCCCCAAAGATAGAAATAGGCGAATTTACGAAGGCCCCGTTAGCGGATCTTCTCACTCTGGGAGCTTATCGCGCCTCGCGGCGCTTTCCTTTGGTAGTAGCGATGCATATTCCCTACGATTACGTTTTGGCGGAATGGCGTAAGGATCGGGATTCGGTGTTGCATTTTGTGCTGCCGACGCTGGCAATTCTCCTCCTGTTGGGGGTAGTGGCTTTGCGCCACTTGCATCGCCTTGCCGCCGAACGCTTGCACGCCGAACAAGCGGAACAAGAGTATCAGCGGCTCAGCGAACAGATGCGCGTGAGTCAGGCGTTGCAGGTGCTGTTGCAGGAACAGGTGCTGCTCGATCCCCTGACCGGTCTGCATAACCGGCGATACCTGAACGAAATTGCCGAGCGTGAATTGGCCCGCGCCCGGCATAAGGGAACCCCGGTGACGTTGGCCATGCTGGATGTTGACCATTTCAAAGCGATCAATGACACCTATGGCCATCCGGGGGGTGACCGGATCTTGGTGGAACTGGCCGAGCTACTACGCGCCCAAACACGCCCTACCGACATTGTTTGCCGGATTGGCGGCGAGGAATTTCTGCTGATGCTGCCCAATTTGCCACTCGGCGCGGCGGTCGAGCGCGCCGAGCAGCTACGGCAGGCGTTTGCGACGATGCCTATTGGCTTTGGCGAGCAAGTACTGGGCGCCACCGTGTCGATTGGACTGGCCGGTTATCCGGAGCACAGCGATACTTTGGATTCTCTCATCCGCAGAGCCGATGAGGCGCTCTATGTCGCCAAGCGCGAAGGGCGGAATCGGGTGGCTATTGCTCCGCTTTTGTTCACGGAAAGTGGGAAACCGCTTCCCAGCCTTCCAATAGATACTGACTATCCATAAGTTTGTTATATTCGATTTTTGATAAACCCTACTTTTTGCGATAGTGATTTGGCAGGCGGCCTCGCCCGCTCCACTCACAGGAATTTGATCATGACCGAGAAAAACACCCTCACTACTAACGCCGGCTGTCCAGTCGCTGACAACCAGAATGTTATGACTGCCGGGCCACGGGGTCCGCAATTGCTACAGGATGTCTGGTTCCTGGAAAAACTCGCTCACTTTGATCGTGAAGTCATCCCCGAACGGCGGATGCATGCCAAGGGTTCCGGCGCCTATGGGACTTTCACGGTCACCCATGACATCGCCCAGTACACACGCGCCAAAATCTTTTCCCAGATCGGCAAGAAAACCGAGTTGTTCGCTCGCTTTACCACAGTGGCTGGAGAGCGCGGCGCGGCGGATGCCGAGCGCGATATTCGCGGCTTCGCGGTGAAGTTCTACACCGAGGAAGGTAATTGGGATCTGGTCGGCAACAACACGCCGGTCTTTTTCCTGCGCGATCCGTTGAAATTCCCCGATCTGAACCATGCCGTGAAACGCGATCCGCGCACCCATCTGCGCAGCGCGAAAAACAACTGGGATTTCTGGACCTCGCTGCCAGAAGCGCTGCACCAGATCACCATTGTCATGAGCGATCGCGGCATCCCGGCGACTTACCGCCATATGCATGGCTTCGGGTCGCACACTTTCAGTTTCATTAACGCCAAGAACGAGCGTTACTGGGTCAAGTTCCACTTCAAGTCGCACCAAGGCATCAAGAACCTGACCGACGAGGAGGCGGAAGCGATCATTGGCAAAGACCGCGAGAGCCACCAGCGCGACCTCTACGAGAGCATCGAAAAGGGCGACTTTCCGAAGTGGACGCTCAAGGTGCAGATCATGCCGGAAGCCGATGCGGCTAAGGCACCCTATCATCCTTTCGATCTGACTAAAATCTGGCCGCACAAAGACTATCCGTTGCTCAAAGTGGGCGTGATGGAGTTGAACCGCAACCCGGAAAACTTTTTCGCAGAAGTCGAACAGTCAGCCTTCAATCCCGCCAACATTGTGCCCGGCATTGGCTTTTCACCTGACAAGATGTTGCAGGGGCGGCTGTTTTCTTATGGCGACGCGCAACGCTACCGTTTGGGCGTGAATCACCATCTGATTCCCGTCAATGCGCCGCGCTGTCCGGTCCACAGTTACCACCGCGACGGCGCCATGCGTGTCGATGGCAACCACGGCGGCACGCTGGGCTATGAGCCGAACAGCGCTGGCGAATGGCGGGAGCAGCCGGACTTCGCCGAGCCGCCGCTCAAACTGTCGGGCGACGCAGACCATTGGAATTATCGGGAAGACGATGCCGACTATTACTCACAGCCGGGCGCTTTGTTCGGCCTGATGACGCCGGCTCAACAGCAGGTGTTATTTGCGAATACGGCGCGTTCTATTGGCGATGCGCCGCGAGAGATTCAGAGCCGCCATATCCGCCATTGTCATGCCGCTGCTCCGGCCTACGGTCAGGGGGTGGCTGATGCTTTGGGGATTCCGCTGCGCGAAGCACTGGGGTAACTGAACCGGTATCTAACCGATTTCTGACGGGTTTGAGCCGGCCGGGAAGCCGGCTCTACTCATTGAGCCGTTTTGCGCCGGAGAGTTGGCGCTTTTGTGCATTCAGGCGGCGCTGGTCAGCCGTTCGTATTTAGCCCGCAATTGCTCATCAGTTTCCGAATATTTCGGGTCGGGGATAATGCAATCCACCGGACAGACTTCAATGCATTGCGGTGTCTCGTAGTGGCCGACACATTGCGTGCAGAGGTTCGGATCAATCTCGTAGATTTCCTCGCCCTGCGAAATGGCTTCGTTCGGACACTCCGGTTCGCACACGTCGCAGTTGATGCATTCATCAGTAATCATCAGTGCCATGATGGGCTCCTCATTTTGTTTCAATTAAACAAAATATCTCGCGACCACAGCCGGTCACGCGGTATTTCCGAGCATTTTACTCAATTATTCGAGAGGGGGAGGCAAATTTCGCCGCCAGCGCTGCCTCAACGCGAGGATGGACAAAAGGGGCAATATTGCCGCCCAGCTTGGCGACTTCACGGACCAGGCTGGATGAAATGAATGCATATTGTTCGGCGGGGGTCAGGAAAATGGATTCGATTTGCGGGTTCAGGCGGCGGTTCATGCTGGCCAACTGAAATTCAAATTCAAAATCGGCAACCGCACGCAAGCCGCGCATGAGAACGTTAGCGCCGATGTTCTTGGCGTGGTTCACCAGCAGAATGTCGAAGCCGCATACCTCAACATGAGGTAGATGCGCCACCACCTCGTTGACCAGATCGACCCGCTCTTCCAGCGAGAACAGCGGTTGCTTGTTGGGGTTGGCGGCAATGCTGACCACCAATCGTTCGAACATGCGTGCGCCGCGCTCGATCAGATCGGCATGGCCGTTAGTGATGGGATCGAAAGTGCCCGGATAGAGGGCGACGACGGACATGGGAATTCCTGGCGGTATGGGTTATATGGATTATCGGAAAAGCGACCCGGCAAGGCAACCTTAAAAAATAGCGAGATAGCCATTAGCGAGATAGCCATTAGCAAGATAGCAGAAATTCCCGGCTTCCTATCGCCTATTCACCAGTCGGTAGGCAACCGTTCCTGCGGTTTTTTCCCGGCACAACGTCCAATGGGCAGGCAACACCGGTGCGGGTTGATGGGCTTCAGCTTCCAGATAAATCCAGGCGGTTGCCGCCAGCCGGCCACCCTGCTCCAGTTGCACGCAGGCGGGTTCCAACAATCCTGCCCCGAAAGGCGGATCAAGGAACACGATTTCAAACGGGGTGCCTGGCTGGCGTAACCAGGTCAATGCCTCTGCCGCCTCAACTCGCGCACCCTCGGCGCGCAGCCAGGCGAGGTTTTCCCGCAGTGCGCGAATCGCCAAGGGGTGATGCTCCACGAACACCGTTTCCGCTGCGCCGCGTGACAGGGCCTCAATACCGAGCGCGCCACTGCCGGCGAATAAGTCCAGGCAGCGGGCGCCGGGCAGCACCGGAGCCAGCCAGTTGAACAGCGTTTCCCGCACGCGATCCGGCGTGGGTCGCAAACCCGGCAGATCGGGAAACTCCAAACGCCGGCTGCGCCACTGACCGCCGATGACGCGCAACGGTTTGGGCGGTCGCCCGCGCTGATTCATGAGCGGGGTTTTTCCGTCGGGGCTGGCGCAACCACCGGAGTGGTCGGGCCACCGACAATCACCGTGATCAATCGATCCGGTTGGATATGCCGTTGCCAGGCGCTCGTGACCTGATCGCGGTGGATACGGTTCATGACGCTGATGAAATTTTGCAGGTAGTCCAGAGGTAAGCCGTAGAAGGCGATGGACCCCAGGTAATTGACCAGCTTGCCGTTGCCCGCGATATCGAGTGCAAAGCCGCCGGTAATGTTCTGCCGGGCTTCCTCCAGCGTCGGTGATTCCGGGCCTTTGGCGGTAAATTCACGCAAGGTGGTTTGGGCCACGTCGAGCGCCGTATCGACCTGATCGTTGCGGGTTTGCAGGTTGATCAGAAAGGGACCCGTCTGGCGCATCGGCGAGAAGGCGCTATACGCGCCATAGGCCAAACCGCGCTTCTCGCGGATTTCCTGGGAGAGTTGCGAGACCAGGCCATTACCGCCGAGAACGTGATTGCCCAGATAGAGCGCGTAATAGTCGGGATCGGCGCGACTGACCCCCGTTTGGCCGATGAGAATGTGGCTTTGGCTGGACGGGTGAGGAATGCGGATGGTCTGGCGGGCGGGAACTGGGGGAACCGGTGGGGGCGGCGGGATCGGTTCGCCCTTGGGCAGGCTGCCGACCAGGGCGGTGGCGAGCGATTCAGCGGCAGGGCGGTCCAGATCACCCACGATGGCCACCACCGCATTGGCGGCGGTGTAGTGGCGGCGGTGAAAGTCCTGAAGATCAGCGCGGTTGAGCGCGTTCAGGCTGGCGGTGGTCCCCTCAGGCGGCGTCGCGTAGGGATGGTTGCCGTATAACGCGGTGAAAAAGGCATTCTGAGCGATGGCGCCGGGTGACTGGGCGCGTTCCTGAATTGCGCTCAGCATCTGCTGGCGTACCCGCTCCACCGCGTTAGGGTCGAAAGTGGGTTCCTTGAGCAGTCCGGCAACCGTTTCCACCGTCGGCTGGAGATAGCGTGGATCGACGAGACTGCGCAGCGAAAGGACTGCTGAATCACGCCGTGAACTGGCGCTGAAACGTGCGCCAACCCGATCCAACCGGTCAGCGATGTCATCCGCTGACCAAGTGGCTGCGCCTTCCTCCAGCAGGGCGTTGGTCAATTTCGCCAGCCCGGGTTTTCCGTCATCGCGAACTGATCCAGCGTTGAACAGAATTTGTACATCCACCATGGGCAATTCACGGGCAGGAATGAAGTAAACCGGAACTTCATTGGCGGTGCGCCAGTGCTGAATTTCGGGAACAGCGACCGCCAGACTGGAAATCAGTAGCAGGATAGCAGCGAGAAGACTGGACAATAACGAGGGCGCCGAGGGCATAGCAGTAAGGGTCCTTGAAGTTAGCGAATGGCGTGAGCTGCCGCTGCGCCAGGCGCTGCCGGACGCCGGCCATCGAGCGGCAGGGGCTCCAACATCGCCACGGTCAGCCGGTCATCGGTCAAATACTTGCGCGCCACTTCGCGCACCTGTTCCGGAGTCACTGCCTGAATTCGTTGTACATAGTCATCCATCCTGCTCCAGCCCAGTCCGGCGGTTTCCAGAATGCCCAACCGCATACCCTGATAGAACAGGGAATCCCGCTGATAAACATCCGTCGCAGTGACTTGCGCGATGACTCGCGCCAATTCTGTGGGATTGATCAGCTCTTCACGCAATCGGGCGACTTCAGCGCGCAGCGCCTGTTCCAGTTCGACGCTGGTGCGGCCCGGCGCTGGATTGCCGACCAGCATGAACAGCTCTTCCAGCCGTGAAGTTGGGTTGTAACCGGTTCCCGCAGCAGCGGCGACCTGGGAACCGCGAATCAGGTTGCGGCTGATGCGCCCGCTGTTGCCGCCATCGAGAATACCGTCCAGCACATCCAGCGCGTAAGGCTCCCATTCCTCAGCAGCGGTTTTCAGTGTCGGGGCTTTATAGCCGAGTATGACGTAGGGAACTTCCGCCGGGGTTTTAACGGTAATCCGCCGTTCGCCTTGCTGCGGAACTTCCATTACAGCGCGGGGGGGAGTCAGTTCGCTGGTCGGCAACGGACCAAAGTGCTTTTCCGCCAGCTCCCGAACCTGAACGGGATTGACATCGCCAACGACGATTAAAGTGGCATTGTTCGGCGCATACCATTGCTGGTACCAGCGGCGTAAATCATCAGGGCGGATTGATTCGATATCCTGCATCCAGCCAATGATTGGGTTGCGGTAGGGGCTGAGAAGGTAAGCCGCTGCGTGGAAACGTTCCTGGGTCAGCGCTTCGGGCTGATCTTCAGTGCGCAACCGGCGTTCCTCGGCGACCACTTGGGCTTCCTTGGCCACATCCTCCGGTTTCAGCAACAGATGACGCATCCGGTCGGCTTCCAACCGGAAGCTGAGTTCCAGCCGCTCCTTTTCCAGCGTTTGGAAATAGGCAGTGTAGTCACGGCTGGTAAAGGCATTTTCATCTCCGCCATTGGCGGCGATCAGGCGGGAAAATTCGCCGCCCGGCATGTTGGGCGTACCTTTGAACATCAGGTGTTCTAACAGGTGGGAAATGCCGGTCAGGCCGCTGGGTTCGTAGCTGGAGCCTACCTTGTACCAAATCTGCGAGACGACGACCGGGGCGCGATGATCTTCTCGCACCAGCACTTTCAGGCCATTGTCCAGAGTAAATTCATGTACCGGGGTTGCGGCGAGGGTGGCTAGCGGGCTGGCGGTTAACCAAAAGGCGAGAGCAACGAGACGGTTTTTGGGCATGAGGTCTCCGTGAGTTCAGCCAGTTCCGGGAAAGTCGTGACAGCCTTTCGGCAACTGATGGGCGTCAGGGTTCAGTGGCATGAGGGAGGATTCATTTCAGGGCAGAGCCTGAAACAGGTTGGTTACGGAACAAGGTGGTGATTTCAGCAGTGGGTAGCGGCCGGCTGAAGTAGTATCCCTGAATTTCGTCGCAGTGCTTGGCCTTGAGAAAGCCCAGTTGGGCCTCGTTTTCCACACCCTCGGCGATGACGCGCAGCCCCATACTCTCGGCCATGGCGATCACTGCTGTGGTGATGGCGGCGTCGTTGGGTTGGGTGTTGACTTCGCGCACAAAGGCTTTGTCGATCTTCAGCCGATCCAGCGGGAGCTGCTTGAGGCGACTCAGGCTCGAATAGCCGGTGCCAAAATCGTCAATGGCCAGTTGTACGCCTAGCTTTTTAAGAGTCCGCAGCGTTTCCAGCGCCCCTTCCGGGTCCTTCATCAACAGGCTTTCGGTAATCTCCAGCTCCAGCGCTTGTGGTTCAAGACCGGTTTCCTCCAGAATCTGCGCGACCAGGTTGGGAAAACCAGGCTGCACGAATTGCAGGACGGAAATGTTGACCGCCATCCGCTCCAGCCCCATTCCCGCTTTCTGCCAAGCCTTGGCTTGTTGACAGGCCGTCCGCAACACCCATTCGCCGATCGGAATAATCAGACCGGTTTCCTCGGCCAGCGGAATAAAATCGAGTGGGGGCATCGGTCCCAGCAAATCGTTCGTCCAGCGCACCAGGGCTTCGACACCGCAGATGCGGCCACTGACGAGGTTGAGTTGGGGTTGGTAATGCAAGGTCAACTCGCTTCGCTCAATCGCTTTGCGCAACTGGCTTTCAATCGTCAGACGTTTGATAGCGGTTTCATTCAGGGCGGCGTCGTAGAATCGGTAGAGATTCCGACCCTGGTGCTTGGCGAAGTACATGGCCATATCGGCGTTTTTGAGCAACGTTTCCGGAGTTTCCCCATCCTGGGGGAAGACAGCGATACCGATGCTGGGTGTGATAAACACTTCGTGACCCCCGAGAGTCAGTGGCTGTGACAGACTCCACAAGATCCGTTCGGCGACGCTGGCGGCGTCTTCACTGCGATCAATCTGGGGCAGCAGCACGGTGAATTCATCGCCCCCCATCCGGGCCACGCTCTCGCCTTGCTCGTCGATTGCGCTCCGCGACACGGAGTCGCTGGAGCGTACGCTTAACTTGAGCCGCTCGGCGGTCGCCTGGAGCAGGAGATCGCCCACTCCATGCCCCAGCGTGTCGTTGATGCGCTTGAAATTATCCAGATCAAGGTACAGCAGTGCGAGGTGGCGATTGTAACGTCTCGCCAGCTTAAGCGCGGTGCCGAGGCGATCCTTGAACAGTGCACGGTTAGGCAGCCGCGTGAGGCTATCGATGAAGGCTAATTGACGAATCCGTTCCTCAGTCTGATACAACTCGGTAATATCCTGCAAAGTACCGTACAGATGGCTGGGACAGCCGGATTCATCCGCAACGATTTCGACTTGTTGCCGAACATGACGTACTTTACCGCCGGTTTCCACCAACCGATGGCTGATCGCCCTGGACGCGCCACCTTCCTGAATCTCCGCTAACCATTCTGACACCCGAGAGCGGTCTTGCTCATGAACGCACTGGAAGATCACAGGGAACGGGGCTTCGGGTACTTGAGGATCAAGCCCGAGCATTTCACAAACTTCTCGCGAGAGACGGAGGTAATGCTGGCCACGAACCCAATCCCAATATCCCAGTCGTGCGATACGTTGGGCAGTGGCCAGCCGGCGCTCGCTCTCCCACAATTCGGTCATCATCGCGCTCGACCGTAGCAGATACCGCACCCGGTGTCCGAGCAGGGTAAAATTGATGGGCTTGGTGATAAAGTCGGTCGCACCGGCCAACAACGCCTGATTGATCGACTCATAATCATCCAGGCCCGTCATCATCAGGATGGGGACTTGTGCTCCCTCGGGGCGCCGGCGCAGTTCAATGCAGGTTGCGAACCCATCCAGTTCGGGCATCATGACATCCAGGGTGACGAGATCAGGGTGGACCTGTTCGAAAACCTCAAGCGCCTGGCGACCATTTTCAGCCTGTTCGATGCGAAAACCGGCCTGTTGCAAGGACTCGCTCACGAGCAGACAGGTCATGGGATCGTCGTCTACCACTAAAATCGTGGTTGGCGCGGAAACGGTGTCAGAGTTCATCGGCGGTTCCAGTGGGGTCGAAGGCGATAATTATTGACCGAGTGCGTTGTCGTTGCTAATTCGCTCGCTGACGACGATTCTGGACGAGGTGGGCCAGAATGTGGTCCTTGGGAATGCTGGGGCGGCCAGTCGTGTAGTGGATCAGGGTCTCTCATGATTCGGGGGTGGCGATCTGTTCTTTCTCCTTTTCCACGATCAGCATTTCCCGCACCTGAATATAGTCAATTTCGACCGCTTGCAGCAATGCAGCCGCTTCTTCCAGGCGCTGATCTCGCCCCTGTTGCTCCAATTCGCTGCACCGGGCCGCTAATTGGGTCGCCCCCAGGTTGGCGCAGCCTGACTTGAAACTGTGGGCAGCCTGGCGCAATGCCTCGCCGTCCCCGGTGGCCACTGCGTCCCGCAACCGTTGGAGCAAGACTGGCGAACTGTCCAGGTAGATGCCGATGATCTTGCCCAACATGCTGGGCTGACCGGGCCGCTGCAAGGCGCGGATTTGGGCCAGGGCGCGTTCGTCCAACAGCGAATCAGCCGGAACGGGCGGTGTATTTTCCGGGATGGCCGGCGGGGTGGCGACAGGAGGCGCAGCGGGGATGAATTCTTCGACCGTGGGCAACCAGCGTTCCAGAATGGCGGCCAGTTGCACTTGTTCAAAGGGTTTGCTGAGATAATCATCCATTCCCGCTGCCCGGCATTGTTCCTGCACTCCTTTGACGACATTGGCGGTCAGGGCGATGATCGGCAGTCGTCGGCCACCGGCGGCGCTTTCCTGCCGCCGCCAGGCGGCGGTGGCGGCAAAGCCATCCATCGTGGGCATCTGGCAGTCCATCAACACCAGATCGAACGGCTCACGCGCTAAGGCGACCAAAGCCTCGCGCCCGTTGGCGGCCAGCGCCACCCGGCAACCCAGTGGTTCGAGCAGACCCTGCGCCACCGCCTGGTTGACTGGGTTGTCCTCGGCGACCAGCACCCGGACATCGAAGCGCAGTTGTTTTCCTGGCTGGAGCGAGCAGTGCGACACGATATCCGCCGCTAGGGTGGTCGGCTGCACAAGCCGATACAAGGCGTCATGGAGTTCAGCCTGGCGTGTGGGCTTGGGTAAATAGCGATCAATCCTGACCATCGCCCAGGCGCTGTTATCCATCGCGTTGCTTGACGTGAGCAGCAGCAGTCGCAGCGTGCTCAGGGCGCGGTCGGCGCGGATTTGCCGGGCAAGCTCGATTCCGTCCAGTCCGGGCATCTGCTCGTCGAGGATGGCCAACTCATAAGCCGCGCCCGCCGGCGTCGCTTGGCGTAGCATGGCAAGCGCTTCCGCCCCACTCGCTACGCTGGTCGCGCACATGCCCCAGCCGCCCAACTGATGATGCAAAATCTCACGGTGGGTAGCGTTGTCGTCCACCACCAACACCCGCACATTTTGCAGATCGGCATGGGTCTGCCAGGCCGGTGGCGGCGACGCCAAGGAACGGGCCAGTTCGAACGTGCACCAGAAGGTCGAGCCGACTCCCGGAGTACTCTCGACACCCATGTCGCCGCCCATCAGTTGCACCAGACGTTTGGAAATCGCCAATCCCAAGCCAGACCCGCCATAGTGGCGGGTGGTGGAACGGTCGGCTTGGGTAAAAGCCGAAAAAAGCTGGGCCTGAACGTTTGGCGCAATCCCGATTCCCGTGTCGCTTACCGCGATCCACAACCGCACCGTTGGGGCATCCTGCTCCAGCAAGCGGAGCCGGATCACTACCTCGCCTTTTTCGGTGAACTTGATGGCGTTGCCCACCAGGTTCACCAGAATTTGCCGCAGCCGCGTTGCGTCGCCTTGCAGCATCTCCGGCAGGTCTGCGACCAGATCAACCACCAGTTCCAGGCCCTTGTGATGCGCCTGCCCAGCCAGCAGCACGGCGGCTTCTTCGATCAGGCTTCTGGGGTCGAAGTCTGTGCTTTCCAGTTCCAGCCGGCCAGCCTCGATTCTGGAAAAGTCGAGAATGTCGTTGATGACCGTCAACAACGTTCGGCCTGAACGCAAAATGGTGTCAGCAAACCACTGCTGCCGGGCATTCAGCGCTGTCCCCTGCAATAATTCCGTCATGCCCAACACACCATTCAGCGGGGTGCGAATTTCGTGACTCATCACCGCGAGAAATTCGCTCTTGGCCTGATTTGCTGCCTCGGCGGCGTTCCTGGCGTCCAGCAGGGTCGCTTCCACTTGCTTATGGCCAGTGAGATCATGCATGACCACTTGCCAGGCGGAGTGGCCCCTGTCAATGAAAGATGCGACAGCCACCTCCGCCGGGAATACGGTTCCATCCATTCGCACACAACGCTCTTCTGCCAGAGAAGACGCCGCGTTCCGCATATCGATCTGTTTCAATTGCTCTCGGGCGCTGGAGTGGAAGCCGGGCTGGAGCCGGTCCCAAATGGACGTACCCAGCAGCGCTGCCGGGGAATCCGCCCCAAACATCCGGACTCCGGCTGCGTTGATATAAGTAATTTTTTCACCACAGCTGATGCAAATCGCATCAGGCGACAGTTCGACGAGCTGCCGATAAGCGTTCTCGCTGTTTGCAAGCGCCTGTAGGGTCTGTCGCAGCGCCCGTATCGGGATGAGCCGCAGCGGAAAAAAAAGAATAATGCCCAGGATCAGCCCGGCCAGGAAAATCAGGGCGGTTTCTGCCAACAGGTCAAGTGAGCCGCTCACTTTCACTTGACCGACTTCAGCGCCAAAATCATAAATTGGGTGGCTGCGCATGAGCGTGGGCGCAGCCAGCTTTGCTGCTGTCAGGCGAGCAATGGTGTTGCCGTTCAGGTCGATGACGGTAGAGCTGTTTTGCCTATCGCCGTACTTGCGAAGCACAACCTCCAGCCGTTCCGACTCAAAGCGCCACAAGCCAGCGCTGTGATTGATAAGCTCCGTAACCGCCGTGGCGATGATGCGAGCTTCGCTTTGCAGCGCACCGCTGCGAACCTGGTAAGACCAAAGCCAAAATGTGGCGGGCGGCACGAGCATGACCAGCACCGCCACGCTGCCTGCTAGCCAGGCGAGCAAGCGTTCGATAGGGGGAGGCGCATTCACGGTTGATGCGGGGCGGGCAGGTAGCCTGCGCGCTCAAGGATTTCCTGACGGGATGCCGAGAGCAAGAAATCCAGAAAGCCCTGGGCCGCTGGCGACAGTTTGGGTCCGCGTGCGACGTAGATTTCCTTGGAATAGGGATAGGCGCCCTGCTCCAGGGTGGCCAGCGTCGGCGTCCGACTATCAATGGGCAGCGGATGAAGCGAAAGTTTGCGGTTTTGGGCCAGCATCAAACCCAGATTGGTCGTGCCGAGGGAGCCTGGCGTTTTTTCCAGCACCTCCAGATTTTCCAGATCGTTGGCAGCGACCAACAGGCCAGGCCGGGCCAAGGCGGCGTCAACCGCCTGCTCCATGGCGGGTGACAGCTTGCGCAGGATGAGCGTGTCCGCTTCAGCCGGGCCGCGGATCACCAGCCGGATGGGTGAGCCGTCAGCCCAGGTGGTCACCTTACCGCTGTAAATTGCCGCCAGTTGTTCGATGGTGAATCCTTCGGATGGCGGTGGTTCCTTCGTAGTGACAAAGACCAGTAAAGTGCGGCCCAGCAGCCAATCCTGGCCACCCCGCGCCTTGTCCGCATCGGTCAGCGGCTTGCCAGGAACCGCCAGATCGATAGCCCCGGAGAGAACTGCGCGGATCGCACCATTGCTACCCATCGGCGGGTTGATTACCCGCACCGAGATCTCCGGCTTGAGACTGCTATAGGCGCGGGCGAATTGCTCGACCAGCGGCGTTGCCGAACCGGTTCCCCCAAGGGTCAGCGTTTCCGCCCAAGCCGGCTGGGGTAGATTTGCCCAACTCGCCGCTAGCATGAACACAAGGCTAATAAAGTGGATTTTATTTTTTACAATAGTAATTTTCATAATATCCTCTTATTCAGGTCTTCTGCGAACAGGATTGATGTAGGTCAGCCAGCGTGATGGTCCGGTGATGGATAGTCACAAACCCCTTGCACGAGTCCTGGCGCGATGTTCATCCTTGTGCTCAGCGCAGCGAATCCCTTGATCCTGCTGGCGGCGCCGATGAAATCACCCGCGTCTGATGATCTCGTCCGCCATCTCCTTGGTCGTGAGCTTCCCGCCGATATCGGCGGTGCGCGCCCCGGCCGTGATGGTGGCGTCCACCGCTTGTTCGATAGCGGCGGCTTCCGTCTCCAGTCCCAGCGAGTGGCGCAACAGCATCGCGGTGGACAGGATCATGCCGATCGGGTTGGCGATGCCCTTGCCGGCGATATCGGGGGCCGAGCCATGAATCGGCTCGTACAGCCCAACTCGGCCCTCGCCCAAGCTGGCGGAGGGCAACATCCCCATCGAACCGGCCAGCACGGACGCCTCGTCGGTGAGAATGTCGCCGAACATGTTTTCGGTGACGACGACATCCATCCAGGCCGGTCCCGTGATCAGGCGCATGGCGGCGGTATCGACCAAGACATGCTCCAGCGCCACATCCGGATTCGCCGCGCCGACCTGCACCGCGATCTGTCGCCACAGCCGCGAGGATTCAAGCACGTTCGCCTTGTCCACCGACGTGACCTTGCCCTTGCGGCCCTTGGCCAGCTTGAACGCCAGCTCCATCACCCGGCGGATTTCGTAATCGTAATATTCCAGGGTATCGACGGCGCGCTCGCGGCCATCCTTGAGGTCACGGCCCTTCGGCCAGCCGAAATACAAGCCGCCGGTCAACTCGCGGATGACCAGAATATCCACGCCCTGGAGTTTTTCCGGTTTGAGCGGCGACGAATCGATCAGCGCCGGGTGAACCTTGACCGGGCGCAGGTTGGCGAAAACGCCCAATCCTTTGCGCAAGGCCAGCAGTCCACGCTCGGGGCGATCCTTGGCGTTCGGGTTATCCCATTTCGGTCCGCCCACCGCACCCAGCAGCACCGCATCCGCCGCCTGGCAATCGGCCAGGGTTTCGTCGGTCAGCGACGAGCCGAACCGGTCGATGGAGCAGCCGCCCATCAGACGCTCCTGGTAGGCGAACTGATGACCGAATTTCCCGGCGATGGCGTCCAACACGCGGACCGCCTCGCCGACCACTTCTGGCCCGATGCCGTCACCGGGGAGTAAGACGATGTTTGCTTTCATGATGATTCCGTAAAATAGGGGGCGCAGCCTGGCCGCACCCCTGCGAGTTTTAATGCGCCACCGACAGCCCGTACTCCACCGCATCGACCAGCGCCCGCCAGGAGGCTTCGATGATGTTGGTGCTCGCGCCAACCGTGCTCCAGAGCCGGGTGGTATTGCGGGTATCGATCAACACGCGGGTGATGGCTTCCGTGCCGTCCTGGCCATCCAGAATGCGGACCTTGTAATCGGCGAGATGGAAGGAGGCGATTTCCGGGTAGTGCCCGATCAGCGCCTTGCGCAGGGCGATATCGAGCGCGTTCACCGGGCCGTTGCCCTCGGCAGCGGTATGCAGCACTTCCCCGTCCACCTTCACCTTGACCATGGCTTCGGCAAAGATGCCGCGTCCCTGGCGATGCTCCACGTTGACCAAAAAATCGACCAGCTCGAACGGCGGCTTGTAACCGGGTTGCTGGCGCTTGAGCATCATGGCGACCGAGGCTTCGGCAGCCTCGAAGGAAAAACCGCGCGCTTCGAGTTCCTTGACATCGTTGAGCACGCCCACCACATCGGCCACACTGCTGACATCCACGCCGTGCTCCTCGGCCTTGCTGAGGAGATTCGCCCGCCCCGACAGGGCGGAGACGACCACGCGCATCTTGTTGCCGACCCGCTCCGGCGCCACATGCTGGTACGACTGCTCCGAGCGGCGCATGGCCGCCACATGGACGCCGCCTTTGTGGGCAAACGCGCTCTTGCCGACGTAAGGCAGGTGGTCGTTGGGTGTGACGTTAGCGACCTCATCGACAAAATGCGAAAGCTCGTACAATTTGCCCAGACCCCCTTCCGGCAGGCACGGACGCCCCATCTTGAGCTCCAGATTCGCCATGACCGAACACAAATTGGCGTTGCCGCAGCGTTCGCCCACACCGTTGATGGTGCCCTGCACCTGGACCGCGCCTTCGCGCACCGCCAGCAGCGCGTTGATCACGGCGCTCTCGCCGTCGTTGTGGGTGTGGATGCCAAACGGGTGCTGGATGGCTTCCTTGACCTCGCGGATGATTTTTTCCAGCGTCCACGGCAGGGTGCCGCCGTTGGTGTCGCAGAACACGACCGTCTCGGCCCCGCCACGAATCGCGGCGTTGAGCGTCTCGATGGCGTAAAGCGGATCGGCTTGGTAGCCGTCGAAAAAATGCTCGGCATCGTAAATGACGCGACGGCCCTCGGCGCGCAGATAGGCCACCGATTGCTCGATGATGCGCAGATTATCCTCCAGCGTGGTGAGCAGCACATCGGTCACATGCAAGGTCCAGGTTTTACCGAAAATCGTGCAGACCGGCGTTTGCGCCCCGATCAGGGCCTGAATGTTGGCGTCGTCCTCCGGGCCGCCCTTGACCCGGCAGGTCGAGCCAAAAGCGGCGATCAGCGCGGTTTTCCACTCCATGTCGCGGGCGCGCTCGAAAAACTCGGCATCCTTGGGATTGGAGCCGGGCCAGCCACCTTCGATGAACGCCACGCCCAGATCGTCCAACCGCCGGGCGACGCGGATTTTATCGTGACCCGACAGGGTGAAGCCTTCGCTTTGAGTCCCGTCGCGCAAGGTGGTGTCGTAAATTTGAATCAATGACATAGGATTATCTTCGGGCTTCAAACGCCGCGATCTCTTTCTCGAAGCTCAGGATGTAGCCCAGTTCATCGACCCCGTTGAGCAAACAGGTTTTATTGAACGAGTCAATGGGAAACGTGACTGAACCGCCGGGGAATGTCAGCGTCTGGGTCGCCAAGTCAATGGACAATTCGACACCGGGATGGTCCTGGACCAGTGCCCACAGTCGCTGGTGGGCGGGTTCATCCACGATAATCGGCAACAGACCGTTTTTCAGCGCATTACTGCGGAAAATGTCGGCGAACGAGGTGCTGATCACTGCCCGGAATCCGAACCCGGTCAACGCCCAGGGCGCATGTTCGCGGGATGATCCGCAGCCGAAATTGTCTCCCGCCAGCAGAATTTGGCAACCTGCAGCACCGGGCCGGTTCAGCACGAAGTCGGGCTTGGGCGATCCATCGCTGTGATAGCGCCAGTCGGCGAACAGATTATCGCCCATGCCCTTTTTATCGGTCGCTTTCAAAAACCGGGCGGGGATGATCTGATCGGTGTCGATGTCGTTGACCGGCAACGGGACAACGCGGGAGGTGAGGGAGGTAAATTGAGCCATCTTACCGGTCTCCTGCCAGAGTACGCGGGTCAGCCACGGCGCCGGCCAACGCACTGGCGGCGGCAGTTAATGGACTGGCGAGAAAAGTGCGCCCACCCTGACCTTGGCGACCTTCGAAATTGCGATTGCTGGTGCTGACGGCGTACTGGCCGGGCTGGAGCTGATCGCCGTTCATAGCGATGCACATGCTGCAACCGGGTTCGCGCCATTCCGCACCGGCAGCCTTGAACACTTGATCCAGTCCTTCAGCTTCCGCCTGTTTCTTGATCACCTGTGAGCCGGGGACCACCATGGCGCGCACGCCGGCGGCGACTTTGTGGCCTTTGAGCAGCATGGCCGCTTCCCGCAGGTCGGAGATGCGCGAGTTGGTGCAACTGCCGATAAAAACGACATCGATTTTTTTACCCAACAGCGATTGGCCGGGTTGCAGGCCCATGTAGCGCAATGCCTTGTCGAGCGCAGCTTTCTGGTTAGCGTCACTCAGGTTGGCGGGGTCAGGAATGTGTCCGGCAATGCTCATGCCCATTCCGGGATTGGTGCCATAGGTGATCATCGGTTCGAGGGCGGCGGCGTCCAGGGTGATGGTGTGGTCGTAAGTCGCGCCAGCATCGCTGGCGAGCGCTCGCCAGTGGGCCACAGCGTTATCCCATTCCGCATCCTTAGGGGCGTGTTCACGGCCCTTGAGATAGGCGAAAGTGGTGTCGTCAGGCGCAATCAAACCTGCCCGCGCCCCGGCTTCGATGGACATATTGCAGACAGTCATTCGCTGTTCCATCGTCAGCCCGCGAATGGCGGAGCCGGTGTATTCAAAGACATACCCGGTCCCGCCGCCCACGCCGATCTTGGCGATCAGCGCCAGGATAATATCCTTGGCGGTCACGCCCGGCGGGAGCGCCCCATCGATGCGGACTTCACAGGTCTTCGGCCGGGTCTGGAGCAGGCACTGGGTAGCCAGGACATGTTCAACTTCGCTGGTGCCGATGCCGAAGGCCAGCGCGCCAAACGCGCCATGGGTGGCGGTATGACTGTCCCCGCAGACGATGGTCATCCCAGGCTGGGTCAAGCCCAGTTCCGGGCCGATGACATGCACGATGCCACGATGGGCGCTCGCCATGCCGTACAGGGTAATGCCGAATTCGGCAGCGTTGACTTCCATCTGCCGGATTTGCGCAGCGGCCAGCGGGTCGGCAATCGGCACATTGAGCGGTGTGGTCGGGATAGAATGGTCCATCGTGGCGACGGTGCGCTCGGGACGACGGATGTGCAAACCTCGCTGGCGCAGGCCGGTGAAAGCCTGAGGCGAGGTCACTTCGTGGACGAGATGCAGGTCGATATACAGAATGGCCGGGGAATTGGGTTGTTCGGCAACGACATGCAACTCCCAGATTTTTTCAAAGAGGGTTTTGGGCATGGTCAATCAATAACGATGGAGTGAATTTTTATTTCCAACAGGCTGTTGGGGATTCTGATGATGGGTTTCATCATGACAATACTGCGATGATAACGCGAAGGAAGGGCGCAACGAAACGTTTATCGCCGCCGAACGGCTGCGCTGCAAGTTCCGCGTCCGGCTTCGGATAGAACCCGCGACGGCATACCCTTAACTGATTTGCCCCGGCCAGGATACGACACGCCATATGATGATAAAAAATATTATTTATCATGGTATTATAAGCCATTCAGACATTGTTTGGAAACTTTCGGCGCCGGGGTTTGGAACCCGTTCAGCGCACCCATGCGCTCCGGGCGGGGCGAGTGATCTCTTTGGAATCCATAATTGATTGAGGGGTAAAAACGGTTAATGATTCTTATCTTGCGCAATTACCGTTGCTTGATGGTGAAGTTCTGGTTGAACTGCGGGAGGTGATGGAAGATGAGTTCACCGGTCTGGTAAACCGTTTTTTGGGCGATTTACCCCTGCAAATTGATCATCTGCGCCATGCGGTGCTTCTCGGGTCTGCTGCCGAAGTTCATCAGATCGCTCACGATCTCGCATCCAGTTGCGGCAATCTGGGGGCGATACGGTTGGCGGAGTGGGTGCGACGGATCGAGCAGGCCGGTCGCCAGAACGTTCTGGACGGCGTTGCGGAAATGTTGGCAGAAACGAGTGCTGTCGCTGAGGACACCATGACACTGCTGCGGGCGCAACTGGGCTGAACTCCTCTTCATCTTTTTAACCCATTTCAAGAGGCGTGTTCGCCATTGGGAGACCGGTGATGTACCTGAATGATCGGGGATGGGTAACACTGGCGTGGGTCGCCGTCATGGGCGTTTTGTCAGTGATGCTGAACGCTGCGTATCAGCAATTTAACATAATGATTTTAATTGAGATATCGATTTAACTTGCAAGTGTAGTGTTAGAGTCTACTCTTTAAAATTAGCTGAAAGTATAAACTGAACGATAACTGAGGAGTATATCTAAATGACTAATGCAAATGAAAATTTTAGGCGTTTAGTGAATGCTCTTATCCTATTTTTGGGGGTGTGCCTCGCATTATTAAATTTTCCCATACAGGCACAGACCCAGGCGCTGTTAGAATCCCCCTCCGCCAACGCCTTTGTGCGCAGCGGGGTCGGGCTGATCCGGGGTTGGGCGTGCGAAGCAAAGCGCATCGAGATCAGCATCAACGGCGGGCCGCGCTTGCCGGCGGGCTACGGCACATTGCGCACGGACACGGCAAGCGTATGTGGTGACAGCCACAACGGTTTTGGGCTGACCTATAACTGGAACAGCATCGGGGATGGCGTCCACCGCATACAGGCGTTCATGGACGGCGTAGAGTTCGCCAACGTCAGCTTTACAGTCACTACCCTGGGTCAGGATTTTATCACCGGACTGGCCAAGAACTACCTCCTGCCCAACTTCCCTATCGCTGGTCAATTCACCCCCGTGCGTTGGTCCGAACCCCATCAGAATTTTGTGATTGCACAATCGACGACTGTGCCGACGCCCCCGAATCCACTCCCGCCCGCACCGCGCGCCTACCTGGAATCACCTAACCAGGGGTCTTTTGAAAGCGGCGTGGGCTTGATCCGGGGCTGGGTCTGCGAAGCAGCACGGGTCGAGATCAGCCTCAATAGCGGCCCCCGACTGTCCACGGCCTATGGCACCCCACGCAGCGACACGCAAGGGGTGTGCGGCGACCATAACAACGGCTTCGGACTCACCGTCAATTGGGGTAGCCTCGGCGATGGTGTTCATCATGTGCAAGCCTTTGCTGATGGGGTTGAATTCGCCCGCGTTAACTTTGCGGTGACTACCCTGGGTGTGGATTTTTTAACCGGCCTCGACCGGAAGGTCGTCGCACTGGGCGATTTTCCTAATACCGGGGAGACCACCACCCTGCGCTGGTCGGAGTCGGATCAAAATTTCACCCTGGCCCAGACCACGGTCACTCCACCGAAGCTGGCGATGGTTTCGGTGATTACTGATCTGCGCAACGCCTTTACTGTGGCGGGGGCGGGTACCGGTTCCACGGACGCCACCGGAGTTCGGGCCGACAAAAATGCGCAGGGCCAACCCACCCAACTCCAAGGCGTCGCCTGGACTGATGCCCAGACTCGACAAGCGGCGGATATCCAACTGACTGCAAACGGCTTGCCGGCGACTTATACCGACTCGGCAGGCGTTGAAGCACGGTTCAACGCTTTCACCGAGACCACGGCCACGGTGAGTTTCCATGGCCGGTCCGGCAATGTCCAGGCCGGGCCGGTGGCAGTGCCTATCGATAGCAGCCCGATTCTAGCGCTGCAAGAAATGGCTCGCCGCGTGTTCAATGCAGCGCAAAGCCCCGAAACGCCCGTCGGCGGACAGCAACTCGCCGATTCCCCACCCATCGCTTCCGACCTGGTGCGTTCGACTACGGCTACGGCGGGGCAAGTGTTTACGTTGAGTCAGTTATTGGTCAATGTGTATTGGTACGGGAGTCAGGCGACTGGCGAATTGATTTGCGCTGTAGAGCGGGCGGGCGTAGCAGCGGGAGTCGGTGGGAGCCCCATTGCCTCAACAGCTTGTCAGTCACCGCTCATTGCAGCCCTACGGTCGCGTTTGAACGCCCGCCAGGGGCAATTGGCTATACCGGACATCGGCATTGACCCGATTGTGCAGCAGTCTTTGCGATTCGATGACGATGTGGTGGAGGCGCCTTGCGATCCGGCGACCGATAGCGCGGCCTGCTTGATTGAGCCGACGATGCAATTACAGGAACGTCAACAAGAAGTGCCCGCACCGTTGCCGCCAAAACCCGAAGAACCGGCACTGATGATCGTCACCGCTACCGCCGGTCCGGGGGGAACAATTACCCCGACCACGCAGACCGTTAACGCCGGCGCCACCGCCCGCTTTACCGTCGCGCCCAACAGTGGCTACCAAATTGCTTCGGTCACGGGGTGCGGCGGCAATCTGAGCGGTGTAACTTATACGACCGGACCGATCACCGCCGCGTGTACCGTCAGCGCCAGTTTCACCACTGAGCAGACCTATGTCCTGACGCTGAATACCGCAGGAACCGGAACAGGTACGGTGAGCGGGGCGGGCAATTACACGAACGGGGCGGCGGTTGCTCTGACGGCGATCCCCAATGCGGACAGTACGCTGGTGGGCTGGAGTCCGGCGCCGTGCGCGGCCAGTTTCGCCATGCCGGCCCAAGACTTGACATGTACGGCGACCTTCAGCCGGAACGCCTATGTCGTTACCGCTACGGCGGGTCCGGGAGGGGCGATAGCCCCCGCTACGCAAACCGTTGACGCCGGCGCCCCCGCCCGTTTCACGGTCACGCCTGACCGGGGCTACGCCATTGCGGCCGTCACCGGCTGCAACGGCAGTTTGAGCGGCGCAATCTACACCACCGCGCCGATTACCGCCGCTTGCACGGTCAGCGCCCGTTTCGACGCCATCACGGTAATCGTGACTTTGGATGGATCGCTCACTGCTCAGGTGGGAATGCCGTATCGGGGATTGCTCCAGGCGACCGGGGGGACATCGCCCTATGGATGGGCGGTGTTGTCAGGGTCGCTGCCGCCCGGCATGACGTTGACGACTGAGGGAACCCTCAGTGGAACGCCAACAACGGCGGGTTCCTATAGTTTCTCGGTGCAGGCAACAGACCGCAGTGGCGCAACCGGAACCGGTGTTTTCACCATCACGGTAGCGCGCGCCGCTGTCCCCCATCCGCCTGCTGGAGTCAGCGCCAGTGACGGCGCTTACACCGACCGGGTCCAGGTGACCTGGAACGCAGTCACAGGGGCGACGTATTACGAGGCATACACGTTTAACGATGGCCCCGCCTACCTTCTGGGACAATCCGCCAGTGCCAACTTCAACGATACGAGCGCCACGCCGGGCAGTCCAAGACTCTATTTGGTGAAAGCATGCAACGAGGCTGGCTGTAGCGCATTCAGCGACTCTGACAGCGGATATGTACGCTTGTCAGCGCCCAACGCGACCGTCCAATGCACCGTGCGCGATGTCGTATGCGTAGTAGCCCCCTGCCCTGCATTGTTCTCCACGGATGTTTCATGGAATTCTGTGCCTGGGCAGGTAGCTGAATATCAGATATACCAGAACGGTTTATTGCGCAGCACCACGTCAGGAACATCCTTTAGCCTGTTTGGACAGATCACGGGCGTTCAGGTCAAGGCATGCAACAGCCACACCGGGTGCAGCGATTACAGTAACGTGGTGGGCTGCCCATAATTGACTCTGGCGCTATTACAGCCCAAGCCAATTAGTGATCGCCTGGGTTTCAAACGAGCTTGATCGCGAGGTTTCCATCGCGTTTAAGCTCGTTTTTGTTATTCTCAATAACAATCAAAACCATTTACTCATTCACTTCGAGAATGGCATGACTGGCGGCGAATCATGATGGCAAGCATTCCGCCCGCCGACCGCGCGACTTTTCGCTGCGAGAACGGCGCGTGCTGGTGCGAAGGCGACTGGACCCTGGACGGCATCGAAAACTTCAATGCCCGGTGGCTATCCGGCCACCCGCCGTCGGGTGAGCTGACCCTGGACGGCTCCGGCATCCAGGCCATCGACACCACGGGCGCACTGCAACTGTTGAATGTCATCGCGGACCTGGAGCGGACTGGCTTTACGGTTCAACTGGTTAATCTGCGCGACGAGCATCAGGCGCTGCTGGATTTGGTGCGGGAACGGCTCGCTACTGCGGGAACGGCGATCACTCCCCAACCGCCGAATCGTTTGGAACAACTGGGTCGACGGGCCGAATTTCACGCCCGTCGCGCTTTTGAATTCCTGGCCTTTATCGGCGAAGCGGTATCCTCTCTCGCCCAGCTCCTGTTACGCCCCCACCGCTTCCGCTGGCGAGCGTTGTTGAGCGATATTGAAACCGCCGGCGTCAATGCGTTACCCATTATCGCCCTGCTGTCATTTATGATGGGCGTCGTCATTGCCTATCAGGGTGGCCAGCAGCTCAAAGCCTATGGCGCCAATATCTTCATTGTTGAACTGGTGGCGCTGACCATGCTGCGCGAGTTGGCGCCGCTGATTACCGCCATCATCGTTGCCGGGCGCACCGGATCAGCCTATACCGCCCAGATCGGCGCCATGCAGATTACGGAAGAGGTGGACGCCCTGCGCACTATCGGCATCCGGCCCATGGATTTACTGGTGCTGCCCAAACTGCTGGCGCTGATCATTGCCTTGCCGCTACTGACCGTGTTCGCCGACGCCCTGAGCGTGTTCGGCGGGATGGTTATGGCGCAGGCGCTGTTGGAGGTGAGCTTCAGCGATTTCCTCGATCGTCTCCCACAGGTCGTGACCCCAACCTCATTCCTGCTCGGGATCGGCAAGTCCCCGGTATTCGCCGCGATCATTGCCCTGGTTGGCTGTTATCAGGGCTTTCGGGTACGCGGCGGTGCAGACAGCGTGGGTCGGCAAACCACGGTCAGCGTGGTGCAGTCCATTTTTCTGGTGATCGCCGCTGACGCCCTGTTCTCGGTCGTGTTAGGCGGGGTGGGGCTGTGGCGCTGAATTCGGCTTCAGCAGACACCGTGATCGTGGTGCGTGGCTTGCAGACCCGGTTTGGCGAGACGATCATTCACGAAAATCTGGATTTTACCGTTCAGCGTGGCGAGATCGTCGCCTTGGTCGGCGGCAGCGGTTCGGGCAAAACCACCCTGTTGCGGGCCATTATTTTATTGTTGAAGCCCACCGCCGGTTCCATTCATCTGTTCGGCCAGGAGATCATCGGCATCAGCGAAAGTGCAGCGTTCCGGTTACGTCGGCGCTTTGGTATGCTGTTCCAGCAGGGCGCGCTGTTCAGTTCGCTGACCGTGCGGGAAAATGTGGCGATTCCGTTGCGCGAGCATACTCGGTTGCCGGCCCGGCGGATTGTGGAAATTGCCGATCTCAAGATTGCCCTGGCGGGTTTGCCCGCCGACGCCGGGAATAAACTGCCGCGTGAGTTGAGCGGTGGAATGTTGAAACGGGCTGCGCTGGCCCGGGCTTTGGCGCTGGACCCGGCGCTGCTGTTTCTGGATGAACCGACCGCAGGCCTTGATCCGGTGAGCGCCGGGGCGTTCGATGAACTGGTGGTGCAACTTAAAGAATCACTGGGGCTGACGGTGGTAATGGTGACTCATGACCTCGACACTCTATGGCAGGCAACCGACCGGGTCGCCTTTCTGGGCGAGCGGCGAGTGATCGGCTATGCGCCGATGAACGAACTCGTCCGTGCTGAGCATCCGCTGATTCAGGCGTACTTTGAGGGGCCGCGTGGCCGTGCGGCACGGGAGCAGGCGTGCAAAGCAAGGTAAATTACGCTTTGGTCGGGCTGTTCGTGATAGCGCTCGGCGCAGCGCTGTTAAGCGTGGTGTTCTGGCTGACCCTGGGTGGTGAGAATAAAGCCTATGACCGTTATCGGGTTTATTTCCAGGAGTCGGTCGCGGGCCTGAACCTCAAAGCCACCGTGCGCTATCGTGGCGTTCAGGTCGGGCAAGTGGTGTCCATCCGACTGGACCCCAATCATCCGGACCAGGTTGATGTGGTGCTGGACATTGAGCGCGGTACCCCGATCCGCCGCGATACAATCGCCACCCTGTCGACCCGGGGTTTGACCGGCGTGGCCTCGGTGGAGCTGAGCGGCGGCGGTCAAGCCTCGCCGCTGGAGAAGGAACCTGGCCAGGATCTGCCGGTGATTCAGGCCGGGCCGTCACTGGTGGCGCGACTGGACGATGCCTTCAATAATATCTTGACTAATATCAACAGTCTGTCGAACCGGTTGGCGCGGTTGCTGGGGGATGACAATCAGACCGCCTTGACCGAGACGCTGCAACACCTGAGCGTCATTACCGGGGCGGTGGCGGACCGTGCGGACAGTATCCGCCAAACACTGACGCATGTGGAAACCTTGACCGGGACGCTGGCCGGGCGGGCCGAACGCCTGGGCAAGGCATTAGATAAAATGGCTGGGGAGCTGGAGAAAACCGGGGGCTTGAGCACCCAGGTGCAAGTCACTTTAAGCGATGTCCGGGCGAGCGCCCAGGCGGTGCGTAATGCGGCGGATCGCTTCAGCGAGACGAGTGTGTCCTTTACCGGATTGGCCGGGAACAGCCAGCGCGAGTTGCAGCGGCTCAGTCAAAACACCGTACCTGAGCTGAGCGCCTTGCTGGTGCAGGCCAATGAGCTGATGGCGACCCTGCAACGGCTGGCCGGGTTGCTGGAAAAAAATCCCCGAGCATTATTAATTGGCAAACCGCAGGGTCGACCTGGGCCAGGGGAAGAATGAGCAAACGTCGGGTTTGAACCCTTGATTTGAGGAGCAGCAGACGTGAACGGGAGTATTGCAAGCAAATTCAGTGGGCTGTTGTGGTTCCTGGGGATACTGCTGGTCTTGGCCGGCTGTACCCTGCCGCAGGACAGTTCACCCCCGCAACAGGCTTATTTGCTGGAGGTGGGCGCTTTCACGCCGCCGCCAGCGCGACGATCCAGCAATAAAATCCTGCTGGTCACGGTCTCCAAAGAGGCGGCGGGCTTCGATTCCAACCGGATCGCCTATACCCGCGAACCGCCTAAACTGGACTATTACAAGGACAGCGTGTGGAGCGATACGCCAGCCAAAATGTTGTTGCCAATTCTGGTCCGGGCTTTCGAGGGCAGCAGCGCATTCAAGGCGGTGGTGTCGCCGCCATCACCAGTGCTCGCCAATCTGCGGGTGGATGTAGACGTGATTCGCCTACAACAGGAATTCATGACCGCGCCCAGTCGGGTGCGGCTGACCGTTCGGACCAAGGTGGTGGAGATGAAGAGTGGGCACGTGTTAGAAACGCGACTGTTTGAAGCGGTGGAGCCGGCGCCTAGTGAAAATGCGGCGGGCGCCGCACGGGCGGCCAATGCCGCCGTGCAAAAGATCTTGAGCGAGGTTGTGCCGTTCGCATTGCGTGCGCTTTGATGGATTGACGAACAGCGCATTTGATTTGGTCAAATTATAGAAGCGATCACACGATGAAAATTACGATTTTCGGTTCCGGTTATGTCGGGTTAGTGACGGGCGCCTGTTTCGCTGAAGTAGGCAATCATGTGCTGTGCGTGGATGTAGACCCCGACAAAGTAGCGATGCTGCAGCGGGGCGAAATCCCGATTCATGAGCCCGGTCTCGATGAGGTGGTTCGGCGCAACAGCGCCAGCGGACGACTGAGCTTCACGACCGGCATTACAGAAGGCGTCGTGCATGGTCAGTTCCAGTTTATCGCCGTGGGTACCCCACCTGACGAGGATGGCTCCGCCGATTTACAGCATGTACGCGCCGTAGCCCGTTCCATCGGCCAGCATCTGGACGATTATCGGGTGATCGTCAATAAATCCACCGTGCCTGTCGGTACAGCGGATGTGGTGCGCGAGACGATTGCCGGGGTGCTTGCCGAGCGTGGTGAAAGTATCCCGTTCTCGGTCGTCTCCAACCCGGAATTCCTCAAAGAAGGCGCAGCAGTCCAGGATTTCATGCGCCCTGATCGCATCGTCATCGGTTGCGATGACCATCGGGCGACGGTGTTGCTGCGAAATCTTTATGCGCCGTTCAATCGCAACCACGACCGGTTGATCGAAATGGATGTGCGTTCGGCGGAACTGACTAAATACGCCGCTAACGCGATGCTGGCGACCAAGATTAGCTTCATGAACGAAATGGCTAACCTGGCCGAACGGTTGGGCGCAGATGTCGAGAAAGTGCGGGTGGGCATCGGGGCGGACCCCCGCATCGGTTATCACTTTATCTATCCGGGCGCTGGCTACGGGGGAAGCTGTTTCCCTAAAGATGTTAAAGCGCTGGAATACACCGCCCGGTCAGTCCACTATCCTGCGGTGCTGCTGCAAGCGGTGGAGGCGGTCAACGAGCAGCAGAAGACCGTGCTATTCACCAAAATTCAGCGCCATTTTAAAAACAACCTGCACGGGCGAACCTTTGCCCTGTGGGGACTGGCGTTCAAGCCCGGCACTGATGATATGCGCGAAGCACCCAGTCGGGTCTTGCTGGAAGCGCTGTGGCGTGAAGGTTGTACAGTGCGGGCTTATGATCCGGCGGCGATGAACGAGGCGCGGCGTCTTTATGGTGAGCGGCCTGATCTGCATTTTTGCGACCGCCCGATGGACACGCTGGATGACGCCGATGCGCTGATCATCGTGACCGAATGGAGCCTGTTCCGCAGCCCCGATTTCGACGCCATCCGCCAGGCGCTCAAGCAGCCGGTCCTCTTTGATGGCCGCAACCTCTACGATCCGGAATACCTGCGTGAGCAAGGTTTCATCTACTACGCCATTGGTCGAGGCGAAATTGGAGCCTAAGGTCGAAATCAGAGATCAGCACCAATACGGGGTGGGCGATGCATCGTATCAGGCCGCCGGCGGTGAAGTGGGTATTAGAAAACTGGTCGATGATTTTTATGATGCGATGGAACAATTGCCTGAAGCGCAAAAAATTAGAAAGATGCACCCGGCAGACTTAACCGTTTCGAGGGATAAATTGACGCTTTTTTTATGTGGCTGGCTCAATGGCCCACGATCTTATGCGCAAAAATATGGGCCGATCCGCATTCCTCAGGTGCATAGTCATTTGGAGATTGGACGAAGTGAGCGGGACGCCTGGTTGCGGTGTATGGAAGAGGCGCTGAAAACTCAACCCTACGCCGCCGAGTTCAGGAAATATCTGCTGAAGCAACTCTATGTACCGGCTGAACGCAGTAGAAACAGAGAGTAAACCCTGGTTTTTTCGATACGGCAAGCCGCGTGGATACCCTTCGTTCGGGTAAGGGTTTCATCGGACAGGGCGCAGGGGTGCATTGGAGTGGCTTCCTGGAAAATGGGGTCGGTTCTTTACGCCAGCAGCGCCACCGCTTTGATTTGCGCCCACATCGGTTTGCCGGGCGCTACGTCAAGGTGATCCAGAGAACGGCGGGTAATGCGGGCGATGAGCGGTGTACCGCCGGCATCCAGCCGGACCAGGACATGCGCCGGCGTATCGGCATCGGCGATGTCGGTCACGGTCGCGGGCAATAAGTTGCTGATGCTGGTGCCTGCGGCGCGAGTGAGGGTCAGACTGACATCGCGGGCGTGAACGCGGAAACGCAGCCGGCGCCCCAGGGCCTCCTGGCGGTGGGCGACAACGACGCTGCCTCCCGAAAAATCCAACCGGGTCAAGTGATAAGCTTCGTCGTGGTCTGCTACGATGGCCTCGATCACGACGCCCGCGTCTTCGGTAAAGGCCGTGGGCAAATCCAGTCGCGCCAGCGTTTCGCGCAGGCCGCCGGTGGCTACGACACGACCTTCCGCCAGCAACACGACATGATCCGCCAGCCGCGCTACTTCATCCGGCGAGTGGCTGACATAGAACATCGGGATGTCCAACTCGTCGTGCAGGCGCTCCAGATAAGGCAGGATTTCGCTTTTCCGCTTCAAATCCAGCGCGGCCAGCGGCTCATCCATCAACAACAGTTCCGGGCTGGTCGCCAGCGCCCGGGCGATAGCCACCCGCTGGCGTTCACCCCCGGACAGCCGGTCGGGCATCCGGTCCAGCAGGTGACCGATGCCCAACAGTTCCACGGCGTGGTCGAGTGATACCTTATGCCCACTGCCCACTCGCTTGCGTCCATAGTCCAGGTTCTTCCGCACCGACAGATGGGGAAACAGGCTGGCTTCCTGGAAAACATAACCCAGCGAACGCTGATGAGTGGGCCGGAAAATGCCGCGTGTGCTGTCCTGCCAGACGTCGCCTTTGAAATGCAGTAACCCAACGCTGTGCCGCTCCAGTCCCGCCAGACAGCGCAACAGCGTCGTCTTCCCTGAACCGGAATGGCCGAACAGCGCGGTCACGCCGCGACCAGGCAGCTTGAGATCAACGTTCAGAGTAAATCCCGACCAGATCACTTGGAAGCGGGCATGGATGGCCTCTTGTACGGTCATTTCCACGAGGTCGCGCCTTTGCGGGAATACAGGGTCAGCAACACCAGAAAGCTGAACAGCAACATGCCGCCCGCCAGCACATGGGCCTCGGCGTATTCCAGCGCCTCGACGTGATCGTAGATTTGCACCGACACCACCCGGGTTTTTTCGGGAATGTTGCCGCCGATCATCAGCACCACGCCGAATTCGCCGACCGTATGGGCAAAGCCGAGAATCGCGGCGGTAATAAAGCCCGGTTTCGCCAGCGGCAAAACCACGGTGAAAAACGCATCCCAGGGACTGGCGCGCAGGGTCGCCGCCACTTCCAGCGGGCGCGGGCCAATCGCCTCGAACGCCTGTTGCAAGGGCTGAACGACAAACGGCAGGGAGTAAAACACTGAAGCGACCACCAGCCCGGTAAAAGTAAAGGGCAATACGCCCCAGCCCAGGGACTGGGTCAGTTGGCCAATCGGCCCGTGCGGCCCCAAGGCAATCAACAGGTAGAAACCGAGGACGGTCGGCGGTAGCACCAGCGGCAGCGCAACCATCGCCCCGATCAATCCTTTCAATCGGGAACGGGTGCGAGCCAGCCACCAGGCGATGGGAGTACCCACCACCATCAGAATGGCGGTGGTGAGACTGGCCAGCTTGAAAGTCAGCCAGACAGCGGCCAGATCAACCGTATTCAGCACCCGTTTGACGCCTTAGGGCAATGCGTAGCCGTAAGACTGGATGATTGCGGTCGCCTTTTGACCTTTGAGGTAATCAACCAGCGCCTTGGCCGCGGGCTGATCTTTACCCTTGGCGAGAATCACTGCGTCTTGGCGAATCGGCTCATGCAGATGGACCGGCACGATCCAGGCGGAACCGCTGGTCAATTGACCGTTGACCATGACCTGCGACAGGGCGACAAAGCCCAGTTCGGCGTTACCGGTAAAAATGAATTGATAGGTCTGGGAGACATTTTCGCCAGTGACAAACTTCGACTGGAGGTTATCGAGCAGACCGAGTTGGGTGAGTGTAGCGATGGCAGCCGCGCCGTAAGGTGCCGTCTTGGGATTAGTAATCGCCAGATGCTGGAATACGCCTTTTTTCAATACCTCGCCCTGATCATCGACAAAGCCTGGCTTGGCCGACCACAGCACCAGCGTCCCGATGGCGTAGGTGAAGCGGCTGCCGGGAACGGTATCGCCTTCGCTTTCCAGCTTGGCCGGGGTTTTGTCATCCGCAGTGAGAAAAACCTGGAACGGTGCGCCGTTTTTGATCTGCGCGTAGAACTTGCCGGTGGCTCCAAAGGAGAGTAATGCCTTATACCCCGTGTCTTTCTCGAATTCAGCGGCGATTTTCTGCATCGGCGCGGTGAAATTGGCGGCGACCGCCACCTGAACCTCAGCGGCCTGGACGGTCAAGCTGGAAATGGCGAGAACCAGGCCCGCCAGCAGGGGAGTCCAGGGCGATTTCATGAGCAAGCGTCTCCGCATCAGTGCGTCAGTCATTGACGGCGAGAATGACATGCGACGCCTTAATCAGAGCGCAGGCGCGCTGTCCCGGAACAAAACCCAACTCATCCAATGCCTCCTTGGTAATGATGGCGGTGAGCATTCGCCCGCCGGGTAATTCAAGTTTAACTTCGCTATTGACCGCGCCGGGAATTGTCTCCCGCACCGTGCCGCACAGCCGGTTACGGGCACTGATCCGCAGCTTTTCATCTGGAGAGAGCAGCACGAAGCTCGACTTGATCAGCACGACCGCTTCCTTACCCAACGCCAGACCCAACTCCTCCACCGCTTCATTGGTCACAATAGCGAAAATCTCCAGCCCTTCGCCCAGATTCACTTTCACTTCGCTGTTGACCGCCCCTTTTTCCAGGTAACTTACCTGCCCGCGAAACTGGTTTCTGGCGCTGGTTTTCATGCTGATAGCCCTCAATAGGTTGTTAATCTGACCAAAATTTTGCACGCCCGCCTCCATGCGGGCCAGGAACCGCCGGTGCTCGGCTTCCATGAGCCGGTAACCGGCGATCACCTGCTTCCCATA
The DNA here is from genome assembly GCA_049288935.1 of Candidatus Competibacteraceae bacterium. Classification (GTDB taxonomy): domain Bacteria; phylum Pseudomonadota; class Gammaproteobacteria; order Competibacterales; family Competibacteraceae; genus UBA2383. The sequence continues at coordinate 18,772 of JBAQIQ010000112.1, read as the reverse complement.
ATCGGTAAGATGGGTGCCGCCACCACCCTTGCCACCCGTTGCCCGCACCACCAGTGGCCGATCCGCCAGGTTGTTCATCGCGTCCACTGCATCCCAGGCGGACTTGTAGCTCATCCCCATGTGCTTGGCGGCCTGAGCGATGGAACCGCATTCATCGATGCGCTCCAGCAGTTCAATGCGCCCCGCGCCGAGATAACCCTGGCCTTCCCGGTTCAGCCAGAGTCGACCTGATATTTCAAGCACTTGAGTACTGGGCATATAGGCATTCTCGATTGCATTATCGTTATATTATAAAATATATAACGATAACCGAATAAAATTGTCAATCATGAAAACCGGTTTCAATGTTCGGTAGACCCTTCACCCAGCGCCGCCAGCGCCCCATCTCCCAGCGCCCGATACACCGGCTCCAGCGTCTCCAGCAGCGATGTTTCCCCACGCCAGAACGGAAACGGCCCCAGTCGTTGCAGCAGGGCGGCAGATGAGGTCGGGGCAATCAGCGGACCCGTGATGGTCTCCGGCAGCGGCGGTAACGTCCAGAATGCCAGCGGATCTTCCGGCAATGGCTCCGGTTCCGCCAGTGACCAGTCATCCTCGTCGCCCGCAACTTCCCCCAGTTGGGCCAGCAGCGTCTCCCGCTCCATGCCGCGCAGCTTGAACATGAGAAAGGGGTCTCGATCAAACGCCTCACCGAGCAGGTAATAAACCGCCGCGATGTGTTTGCAGGGATTCGACCAATCCGGGCAGGAACAATCGGTCTCCAGATCGCCGTGCTTTTTGGGAAACAGCGACAGTCCTTGCTCCTCAAAAAGCTCCTCGATATCGGTCGGCATTTCACCGGCCAGCAGCTTGGCGCTGAACCGCGCCTCCGCCGCCATGCCTTCCATCAGCTTCCGCCAGTCCACCGCCCGCAGCGGCTTGATCTGGATGCGGACCTGATAGGGCTGACGTTGCGAACCCTGCACCTTGGCTTTAACTTCGCCGGGCGCAATCTGAATATCCAGCACCTGACCTTGACGGGCGTAGCTGCGGCCTCGCCCCAACCGGGCGCCGATGTTGAAGCTCTCCAGTACCGCAATCCAGCGCTGGGCCCACCAGCGATTGGCGAACGCCCCGCGCTGACTCTGCGCCTTGATGCCGCCGCTGACCGGAATCGGCCGGCTCGGTGGGAAATAGTCGTAATAGCCCATGGTTTAATCCCCCACCGCTTCAGTGCGCAACCGGAACAGGTTCTTCAATTCATCGGTGGACAGTTCGGTAATCCAACCCTCGCCGCTGCCCACGATCCGTTCCGCCAGGGTTCTCTTCCGCTCGATCAGTTCATCAATCCGCTCCTCGACCGTTCCCAGGCAGACAAATTTATGCACTTCCACCTGCCGGGTCTGGCCGATACGGAAAGCGCGGTCAGTCGCCTGATTCTCTACTGCCGGATTCCACCAGCGGTCGAAATGGAAGACATGGTTGGCGCGAGTCAGATTCAACCCCGTGCCGCCCGCTTTGATGGAGAGAATGAACACGGGCGGCCCGGACGATTCGTTCTGGAACCGCTCCACCATCCGGTCGCGCTGAGTTTTGGACAGGCCGCCGTGCAGAAACAGCACTTCCCGGCCCAACTGTTCGCGCAGATCGCGTTGCAGTAGATGCCCCATTTCGGCGAACTGAGTAAAAATCAGCGTCCGCTCGTCCATCTCCTGAATCTCTTCCAGCATTTCCGTCAGCCGCGCCAGCTTGCCGGAGCGGCCTGGAACCGGGGAATGATCGGCCAGGAATTGCGCAGGATGGTTGCAGACCTGCTTGAGCCGCAACAGCGTACTCAGAATCAGCCCGCGCCGGCTCATGCCCTCCGCGCCCTCCAGCACCGCCTCAGCCTGTTGCACCACGGCGGCGTACAAACTCGCCTGTTCCTTGGTCAGCGTACAGTAGACCTTCATTTCCAACTTGTCCGGCAAGTCCTGAATAATGGCCCGGTCGGTCTTCAACCGGCGCAGCACGAAAGGACCGGTCAGCCGTTGCAGGCGCTCCATGGCGTTTTCATCGCGCTGGACTTGCACCGGGATGAAAAACTCCCGCTTGAAGTGGTTGACGCTGCCAAGAAAACCGGGATTGATAAATTCCTGAATCGACCAGAGATCGCCGATGTTGTTTTCCACCGGGGTGCCGGTCAGGGCGATGCGCCGTTCAGTGCGCAAGGCCCGCGCCGCCTTGGCCTGCTGGGTCGCCGCATTTTTGATATTCTGCGCCTCGTCCAGAATCACTGCCGCCCATTCGACGCTTTGCAGCAATGGCAAATCCCGATGCAGGAGTCCGTAGCTGGACAGCACCATGGCGTGAGACCGCGCCTGCTCAGCGAATTTCTCACTCTTTTCGCGTTCAGCGCCATGATGGATCATGACCGGTAATTGCGGCGTGAACCGGGACGATTCCTTGTGCCAGTTGCCGACCACCGAGGTGGGACAGATCAGCAACGCCGGACGGGTTTCGCCGGCCTCCCACAACCGTTGCAGCAGCGCCAGAGTCTGCACGGTTTTGCCCAAGCCCATGTCGTCGGCCAAACACGCGCCCAGTCCCCAGCGGGTGAGAAATTCCAGCCAGGCGTAACCGCGTTGCTGGTAGGGTCGGAGCGTGCCTGTCAGGCCCGGCGGTGGTTCCAAAGGCGCAATCGATTCGCCGGCGGCTAGTCCGGCCAGCAACTCGCCCAAGGGACCATCGGCTTCGATGTGGTTGACCTCCAAACCGCCGGCCTTTTCCGCCCCCAGCGCCAGTCGCAGCAGTTCACGACCGGTGAAAGCGTCCTTCCCACGGTTTTGCAACGCCAGCGCCGCTTGTATTTCCGCCGCTGACAGTTGCATCCACTGGCCGCGCACCCGCACCAGCGGCGCCTTCAATTTCGCCAGCGCCAGCAGTTCCTTTGGCGTTAGACCCGTTTCGCCCAGCACGATTTCCCAATGCACATCCAAGACCCGATCCAGCGTCATGCCGGCCTTGGATTCGAAGCGGGTTTTGGCCTGGGCGCGGGTCGCCAGTTTAACGCGGCGTTTGCCAGTCCAACGGGCTGGCAGTATCACCCCAAAGCCGTTCTGCTCCAGCAATGTCGCCTCTTCGCCCAGAAAGTGGAAAGCGCCTTCAGTATCCAGCGCATAACCGGTTGGCGCAGCGTCCTTCAGGCTCTCTTCAATCGCCGGACACAGCGATGCGGCTTGACCGAGCGCGGCCAGTAATCCTTCCCGGGCTTTCGGCCCCAACGCTTTCAGCGCGGTATCGGTCCCGCGTTTCGGCTTCCACACGATCTCGGCTGGTGCTAACAGACTGGGATCTTCGCGGGCCTGGAGCAGGTAATGAATGCGCCATTCGGTTGTGGCGTCGGGGAAGAAGAGGCCATCCTCATCTTCCCCGACGCCGTCGCGGGTCCCCGGTTCCTCCAGGCGGAAACAGAGCCGGAAGGGCGCATGGATCAGTCGTAAGAAAGGCCGTTGCCAGTTGCGGATTTGTTGGACGAGGAGTTGGCTTTCGGCCCGCGTGAGTTTCAGCGTCTCTTTCGGGTTCCGCAGGGCTTGCGTCCATGTTTCGTGGAGGTTGAATCTGCTCGTTGCCTGGTGTTTGACTACCGGGGGCGGCGTGGACTGACGCACCAGAGCGTCAACGATCCAGCCCAGGAAAGCTCGTAATACGTCACGCGGCGCAGCGACCGGGGGAACACGATCTGCACCGATGGCGCGGGCAGCAGGCGGCATCGCCCGCGCCAGCCGTTCCAGACGATGGCCATCGTCACCCAAAAAGACGGGGGTCCAGCAGGCCCGGTATTCACCCTGCCGCTCTACCAGGTCGGGCAAAACTTGCCGCCGGAAGGCGAGGCCGCCGGCCAGGCCCAGCGCTACACTCCAGTAGCGCAGATCATCACCGACCGCCACCCCGGGCGTCAGGACGGCGCGCTGCCGGATCACCGCCAAGAGCGTGATGGCATCGGTCGCGCTCAACGTTAGCGCCGGGAGTCGCCAGGCCGCCAATACGGGTGCTTTACGGGATTTGGGCGGCTCGGCGATCAGCGGCGAAGACGGCAACGGCGCATCGCTCTGGGTGGGTAACCAAAGCCAATGTTCACCCATCGTGCGTCGGTCAGCCTGGCACAGGAGTCCCGCTTTGGCCAAACTCGCACGCAGTACCGTAACGTTAGTCCGATAGGGCGAGGACTGGACCAGGGAGTGAGGTTTTGGCGCATTGTCCTGAAGCGTTGATTCGCCCCACAGATGAAAACCGTCTTCGTGAAATACGGCATGTAAAACCAGCATCGGCGTCAATCCCCGGTTGGGCCAATTCAGGCGTTCTGAACTATCATTGAACAGTCAACGATCAGTGACCTTGAATGATGATGATCACTTGAACTCACTATTGAGGAAAATTTCATGCGATTGATTCTGTTGGGCGCCCCGGGCGCAGGCAAGGGTACGGTGGCCAAGTTGTTAGCGAAGGTCGATGGCTCGGTGCAAATTTCCACCGGCGATATCCTGCGCGGTGCGGTGCAGGCGGGTACGGCGCTGGGCAAAAAGGCGGAAGCTTTTATGAAAGCGGGTGATTTAGTGCCTGACGACCTGATCATGGGCATCATGGAAACGCGCTTGCAGGAACCGGATTGCGCCAAAGGTTTTTTGCTGGATGGCTTTCCGCGCACTGTTCCCCAGGCCGAGGCGCTCAAAGCCCTGTTGGCCAAACTGGGTATCAAATTGGACATCGTGGCGAATATTGAAGTCCCCCGCCAAGAGATTCTCAGCCGCCTCACCACCCGTCGCACCTGCGTCAATCCCCAGTGTCAGGCTATCTATAACGTCCGCAGTCAGCCCCCGAAAGTCGAGGGCATTTGCGATAAATGCGGCAGCCCAATCGTGCAACGCGATGACGAAACCGAGGAAGCCATCAGCAAGCGGCTCGACACCTACGACGAGAAAACGTCTCCGCTGATCGAGTTCTACCGTAAGGAAGGGTTGCTGCTGGTGGTCACATCCCTCATCCTCGACGAAATAGTCAACACCATCACCGCACAGGTCAACGGTTGATCGCACGGCATGCCTCCCGTCCCCCTGATCTGATAGTTCGTCGGCGCTTCACGCCGACGAACGGGTCGACCGGAGAGTGAATAGGGGCTGAAGACCTATTCAATATCCGCTGGGTGTTTTTCGGCATGGCGGTAGCGGCGTGGCGGTGTACTCACCCGGATATCGTGAATGATTTCATCCAGCTCGTCGGCGGCGTGTTGCAATGCCTCGCAGGCCAGATGAGAGGCGGCGTCCGTATTGCTGCCCAGGGCGCCAATGCACCGCAACAAGGTGCCGTGCAAGGCGCTCAGGCGGTCTATCCGGGTTTCCACCTGCTGGATGAGAGCGGAATCATGGGGGGACGTGGTCATCGAGAAATTCTTTTGAGCAAAGCTGACATTGCCAAAACGGGCGTAATCTTCTTACGCTGCATTGAAGCAATACAATAACAGCATTTACACGCCAGAGAATCCCTGGATGCCGCCGACCTTACCACCTATCAGTTTGAGCTAAGCTTTTATGCTGGGCAATATGAGACAGGAGGCAACGAGGATGGGTACGGTGCGGCGACTGGCGGAGGAAGTGGGGCGAGGGCTGAAAGCAGCGTTGCCGACACTGCGCAAGACGGTGGTGGACAAGGTGGCCTTGGCGGTTGGGGCGATGATCGAGCGGCAGACGCCGAACACGGCGGAACTGGCTAACGTGTTGCTCTTAGTCACTGAGCGGCAGGACATGCGCGAACAGTGGCTGCGGCGGTTGTTGAAGAATCCGTTGCTGTCGAGTGCGGCCTTGCTGAAGCCTTGGGGTGCGCCGTGAAAAGGCGCTGTCTTCCAGCGGGTGCGAATCCCGCCCGGCAACTTTCGCTCCGGCCGGTAGCAATCGGAGCAGTCGTGGAGGTAACGAAGCGATTGAAGCCTTCGGTGTAGAAGGTCCTTTTCAGGGACTTGGCGATCGTGCAGGCCGTAACGCGAGTGAACGTTGAGCAGGCCTCGAAAAGAGCAATGCGCAAGCCGACCCGGCCTTAACGCGGGCAAGGCTGTCATCCGTGGGGAAGAGAGCGAAACCTGCACCCACGGATTGCGCCGGGGTAGTGACGACGGCATGCACGAAAGAGGAAGACAGCAGCAACACGGGAAGCCCCGCTGTGTGGCCGTGCGCACGGTCAACCGGCGCTGCGCGAGCAGCCGAGCCGGGCATGGTGGGGTGGCGGATGGGCCCGTAGTACCGATGAAGCCGGGTAATGCCGGTGGAGGAAAGGGGCCCTGGTTCAAGGCAAACGCGGCAAAGCGAAGAGGATGTGGAGATTGGGAAACCTCACAACTCCAGGCAGTGTTCAGAAATTGCAGAGCGCGTTGCATGCCAAAGCGAAGGCAGAACCCGGGTATCGGTTCTATCGCCTGTACGACAAGGTGTACCGGGTCGACGTGCTGGCGCACGCCTACCACTGCTGCCGTGCCAACAAGGGCGCAGCGGGGGTGGATGGCCAGCGGTTCGATGACATCGAGGCATACGGTGTGGAGCGCTGGCTCGGGGAACTGGCGGACAGGCTGAGGAGCAGAACCTACGAACCGGCGGCGGTCAAGCGGGTCTGGATACCGAAGCACAACAGCGAGAAGATGCGCCCATTGGGGATACCCACGATCACGGACCGAGTGGTCCAGACGGCGGCGTTGCTGGTGCTGGAGCCGATCTTTGAATCGGACCTGGCCGGCGAGCAATATGCCTACAGGCCGGATCGAGGGGCACATGATGCCGTGCGAGCGGTGCACGGCTTGTTGAACAGCGGCCACACGCAAGTCGTGGACGCTGACCTGAGCGGCTACTTCGACAGCATTCCGCACGCGGAACTGTTGACGAGCGTGGCGCGTCGCGTGGTGGACCGGCACATCCTGAGCCTGGTGAAGGCTTGGTTGGTGGCGCCGGTAGAAGAAGACGACGGCCATGGCGGCAAGGGCCGCAGCCACAGCACTCGGGACAACAAGCGCGGCACGCCCCAGGGCGCGCCCATCTCACCCCTGTTGTCGAACCTGTACATGCGACGGTTCATCCTGGGGTGGAAGAAGCTGGGTTGTGAGGGGAAATGGGCAGCGAAGATCGTCAACTATGCCGACGACTTTGTGATCTGCTGCAAGTACGGGGCTCAAGAGGCCCTGCAGGCGATGCGGCAGATCATGGGGCGGCTGAAGTTGACGGTCAACGAAGAGAAGCCCCATCTGTGCCGGATACCGCAAGAGCGGTTCGACTTCCTGGGCTACACCTTCGGGCGATGCTGGTCGCAGGGCAACGGGCGCGCGTACATCGGCACCCGACCGTCCAAGAAGAGCATGAAGCGAATGGTGCAGGCCGTCAGCGAAGTGACGGACCGCAGACGCACGGGGCAGCTGGATGCCGCTGAAGTGGTGGGGCAGCTCAATCGCAAGCTTACGGGCTGGGCAAACTATTTCTGCCTGGGCCCGGTGAGCCCATCGTACCGAGCACTCGACGCCCACACCCAGCAGCGGCTGCGCCGGTGGTTGCGCAAGAAACATCAAGTGGCGGGCACGGGGACGACGCGCTTCCCCTCCCAGGTTCTGTACGAAGACTTGGGGCTGGTCAGGTTGGCCAACCGCACGCGCGACCTGCCGTGGGCGAAAGCATGACGTCTTGTCCGAGAGCCGGATGCGGGAGAACCGCATGTCCGGTTCGATGAGGGGGTGTACAAACGAAGCCATGGCGAAGTTATTAGGGCACCGTCAGACGAAAGGGGCGGAAACAGACAAACTGGACCTAACGCGACTGCGTCACACCTCTACTCCACCCTGCCAAGCTCTTGGTGCGGCGTGTGGGAATAGGCAGACCGTAATACTGAGTATGGATCAAACCGATTTGGGGGATCAGTTTGCGGTGTTGATGGTCAGCCCTTGGGGTCGGTGATCGGGGGTTACCTCTGACGTGGATCGTGGAAGCCGGCCCGGCGAATATCGGGTTTGACGCGCAGAAACCCCTGTTAGAGCGGGTCCGAAGTTGGCTACCCGCAGGGGCGGAGGTGTTGTTGTTGGCCGATCGGTTCTATCCCTCGGTGGAGTTGTTCGCGTGGCTGCACGAGCAGGATTGGCATTACCGGTTACGGTTGAAAGGGAGTCTGAACGTCGATCCGGGCTTTGGGGACATCGTGACGACGGGGGAACTTGCCGCTGGTCATACCGAGCGTTATCTACCGAACGTGCGGCTGTTTAATCAGGGTGTGCCGACCCACCTGGGGATTCTGCACGAGGCGGGGCATCCCGAACCGTGGATTATCGCCATGCATGACCCGTCGAATCGGGCCACGGTGCGGGATTACGGCAGTCGCTGGGGCATGGAACCGATGTTCTCGGACTTCAAGAGTCGCGGTTTTCAACTCGAAGACACGCAACTACACGCGCCAGATCGGTTGGATCGCCTGCTGGTGATTATGGCCCTCGCCATGTACTGGTGTGTCCGCGTGGGGCCAGAGGAAATCCGCGATCACCCGACTCCGTTGGAAAAAAAACGCAAGACCAAACCAATCCCAACCACTGGGCCTTTAAAAAACTCGCCCGCAGTGCCGTTTCTTGGTTCAAGCGCGGTCTGCGGTTGCTCCTGAGACGGCTCCAAATGCAACAGCCCTTACCGCCCTTCTACCACGTCTGCTCGGTGATGAGAAACTGATAGGTGGTAAGGCCGCCGACTGATACTCACTTTGCCTCCCTGCTGGCCGTTTTCGCCGCTGACCTGACGGGCAAATTCGCCGCACCCCTGCATTTTAACCCCGAGGATCAATTGAAAGCGCCGATGTTGACCCTGCTGAATGGAGAAGGCGCTGGCCGGTGAGTTGTTTGCGGCAGCGGAGTTGCCGCAGCCGGATGAAGCGCAACGCCGGGCGTTGCTGGAACAGGCCGGGAAAATGGCATGTTTGGCATCGAGAGCTAATCGAAACTTCTCAAAAACTCGCACACACCCCCTAATCAGGAAATTTATCATGTCATGGGATCACCAAATTCTGCTATTTGCTGCGGCGCAGCGGTCGGATGAACTCGATTATTTTTTTCGCGGCGTGACATGGTGCGGGTCGCTATACTTGCTGACACCCCTCGTTGTCTTGATCGCCATGACCTTGCTATACGCTCAGAAGCGATGGGAAGCCCTGCTACTGATAGTCGGTTTCGGCGGGGCGGCGCTGCTGGTTCACTTGGCCAAGATTTTTTTGGCGCGCCCCCGGCCCGCCTTGGTCGAACCACTGATCGCCCTGCCCGCCGATAGCTCTTTTCCAAGCGCGCACACCACGCAAATCGTTGCTTTCGCGCTATGCTTGATGTTCATCATCCATCGAATCTGGCCGCAATGGCAGTTCATCGCCGCCGTGCTGGCGATCATGCTGGTTGTAGCAGTCGCCGCTTCCCGGATTTATTTGCAGGTTCATTATCCATCCGACGTCTTGGGGGGAATCGTGCTTGGCATCGTCTGGGTCACGCTGGCGAAAAAACTCCTTTAATCCAATCACTATTACTCCTTCTCGGAAACAGCGATGCGAAATAAATTTCTTGGCACCGGCGAAGCCGGTTATCACCCATTGCGCAAGATCAGGATTGTCCTTTCCGGTATGCGATTTGCTGTCTTTTATGACTTCAGCGTCGCCTATAAACTAATTTTATCCATTGTTATCATCATATTGTCTATTATTTTTCAGCACTGGGTCGACTTTGAAATGATCCTGCTGGCTACTGGGCTGGTCATCATGGCGGAACTGTTCAATAGCGCCATCGAGGCTATATGCGATTTCCTGGAAACCCGTGAAAACGACAAAATTCGTGCCATTAAAGATATTGCCGCCGCCGCCGTCGGCATTAGCATCATCGTTTGGTTGACCGTTGTCGTCTTCGCTATGATCCACTTGATGGAGACGTAGCGTTGGCCTGGATGGGTACCTATGGCGCTGGCGCACGTTCTATCCGGAAAGTCGTCCTGCTGGCCGGTAAAGGATGGGAGATAAAACATCGCGTTGAATAGCCATCCATCGCGTCGTCCTCTGCCCGCATGACTACCAAGGTTAATAGATTATGGCGTTCCGCTTTCTGAAATCTTTTTTCGCCGCCCCTCCCGGCCCGCCGGGCAAATATGAGGACGCCGTGATCGAAGCGGCCATTGAGCGTGTGGTGGACGGTACAGACCCGCGCCTGCGTGCGGTGAGCCGCTATCGTTATAAGCTTTGGGACGCCGTAGCGCATTCGGTGGCGTATGCAGTGCAGCTGATCAACCGCCTGCCACCGCCCATCGACGCCAGCTATCGCAGCTTCACCAGCACCCCTCTGTTGCGGGCGGCGTTCGTATCTTCCGATCATCTCCGCGAGACCCTGAGCTTCAGCAAGCACATGCACAACTATCAGCAGCAGAATCCCGGGTTATTGCCGGTGGAGCTGCACGGACTGCTGGGCATGGAACGAGTCGAGAAAACCGTGTTGGGCGTCGATCTGCAGGGCGATATGATCCGCCGGGACGTGCCGCAAACCACCGTCAACTTCCGCAACCATCGCCTGGCTTTTCCCACTGAAAGTGAGCAGGCGACCCGTAAGGAACTGATCAAGCGGACGTTTGACTCGCTGATCGAAATCGCGCTGAATCAACTCACGGAAAGCCGTATCCGGCGGCAACAACTGGAACAACAGCAACGCCAGCTCCTGCAAAAAAAAGCCAACGCCATGCGGTCAGGCCAGATGGGGCTGGGTTCATTGCTGGACTCGACGCTGCTGAACCAGGCCGACGCTTCGACGCTTGAACGGCAACTGTTCGATATTCAGGAAGAAATGAAGCAGATTCGTGCGGACTCGGCGACCATCGAACATTTACTGAAGCGGGTCATCGCCACCTTGAGCAAACCGGAGAAACACCTGCGCCTGGAGCGCGTCTCGCTCACCCTGGATCACATGAATATCAGGGCGCCCGCTGACTCACCCCGGATCGCTAACGCGCTGACATTCGATGAGGCGCTGCTGGGTCAGGATCGCCGACTTACGGTCCTGCTCATTCGCTTCCCCAGCAGTGAATTGTTGCCGCAGCCGGACTTCTTCCAGGAAGCCCGGCGCTTGCTGACGCCCAGGTTGATGACGTGAACGGACCCTTTTTGTCCAGTTCAAGATACCATTGATGATTTTTCATGCGCCCTGGACAATGACTCTGACCAGTTCTGGCCCCTTGGCGTAACCCACCTGGGCTTTCAGGGCCGAATTTGCCCGGATTTGATCAAGGATTTTCCACTCATCCGGCATCTTGTTTTCGGCGAGCACCTTGACCATATGGGTAATCCATTCACCAAGTTCTGTCAGTCCCTGCGGTGTTACCGCGCTGACCGGTTGCGCGCCGCCGGCGATTACCCGAAAGACCGGGTCCTTTTCCAAAAACTCTTTGATCGCGCCGGCAACGACTTTCTGCGCCCCCGTATCCCGGGTGAACATTGCGTAGGTGTAGCTGTATTTATTGAGAAGGGATCCAAAAAACTCTAATGCACAATACCAAGCACAGGGCACCCCCATTATTTTCATGGCATCGCTCCTTATTTACTTTAACAACGCCTTTATTATCATAAATTTATTTCATAAAATCAAGTCAGATTTGATGCCAGCCGGTGCGCGTGGCGCGTCGTTTCCGGCAGCCGGTAACGGGTGCAACAGGCCATGACGTAAGCGATGGCGCTTTCCAGACTGATGCGGTGGCCAGGTGAGACATAAAGCGGTTTGCAGCCGGGCCGGGTTCGCAAAACTGCGCCAATCATTTCACCCTTCGCCCACAGCGGCGTCCACGCTCCGCGCTGATGGGGCGGCTCTTCATGCGTCCCGCACAGCCGGGTTTTAGCGACGCCGATAGCGGGAATCTCCGCCAACAGCCCAAGATGGCTGGCGATGCCGAATCGGCGCGGATGCGCGATGCCCTGGCCGTCGCACAGCAGCAAATCCGGCGGTTCCGGCAATTGTGCGAGCGCCTCCAGCACTGCCGGCAATTCGCGAAACGACAGCAGGCCGGGTCTATAGGGAAAAGTGGTCGGACGGCGGGCCATGACCGTTTCCAGCACCGCCAGTTCTGGATAGCGCAGCACCGCCACCGCCGCACGGGTGATGGTTCCCCCGGCCTCGAACCCGACATCGACTCCCGCAACCCGCCGCACCGGCCCGAGCCGATCTTCAAGAATCAACTGCGCAGCTCCTGCCCGCTGCAAGGCCAGCGCCTCGCTGGGACTGAGATTCCAGGAATGTGGGACATGTATTTTCATTCGCCAAGTTTATTCACTCGCCCGGCGTGGTTAAACTAGTGTCCTTTCCTCACCACCCCGACCCCGGATTTATGACGATGCGGCAACTCAAACTCGGCATTCCTAAAGGCAGTCTGGAAAGCTCCACTATCGCGCTGTTCGGCCAGGCCGGCTGGACCATCAGTTCGCACAGCCGCAATTACTTTCCCACGATCAACGACCCGGAGATGAGCTGTGCGCTGGTTCGCTCTCAGGAAATGGCCCCCTACGTCGCCAACGGCACGCTGGACGCCGGTCTGACCGGGTTGGACTGGATCATGGAAACAGAAGCCGATGTCGTCGAAGTCGCCGAATTGAGCTATTCGAAAAGCTCCGACCAGCCCGCCCGCTGGGTGCTGATCGTGCGCGGTGATTCTTCGATCAACTCGCTGGACGATCTGGCCGGCAAGCGCATCGCCACCGAATTGGTCGGCTTCACCCGCCGCACCCTGACGGAACGGGGCGTCGCGGCCACCGTGGAATTCTCCTGGGGAGCCACCGAAGCCAAGGTCGTCGAAGGTCTGGTCGATGCCGCAGTGGAAATCACCGAAACCGGCAGCACCATCCGCGCCCATGGGCTACGCATCGTCTGCGACCTGCTGCACACGACGACCCGCCTGATCGCCAACCGCGCCGCGCTGGATGATCCCTGGAAAAAAGCCAAGATTGAACAAATCGCCCTGCTGACCCGCGCCGCGCTGGCCGCCCGACATAAAGTGGCGCTGAAAATGAACGTGCCAGCGGCGCAACTGGAACAGGTGGTGCGCCTCTTGCCCAGTCTGCACGCGCCTACAGTCAGCCCGCTCTACGACCGCGACTGGCTGGCCCTGGAAACGGTGGTGGACAGTGATCGGGTGCGCGATCTGCTGCCGCGCCTGATCGCTGCCGGCGCCCAAGGCATCCTCGAATACGATCTGAAAAAAATGATCTGACCGCGCCAAATCCGGTGAATACATTGCCCGCCTCCTGGAAATATCGCTAAACTTTATCTCTCAAGCCTGGCGTTGCGTCGGGTTTACTCCATAATCACCTGTCCTTGTCTCGATTACCCCGAATGTTACCCGGAGTCCCGCATGGCCGTTGAACGCACCCTGTCCATCATTAAGCCTGGCGCCGTCGCCAAGAATCTTATCGGCAAAATTATCGCCCGTTTCGAAGAACAGGGCTTGTGCATCATCGCCGCCCGCATGATTCATCTGACCGAAGAGCAAGCCCAGGCTTTTTATGCGGTCCATCGCGAGCGCCCGTTTTTCAGCGAATTAGTGGCGTATATGACGGAAAGTCCCTTCATCGCCTTAGTGCTGGAAGGCGAGGACGCCATCGCCAAAAACCGTGAACTCATGGGCGCGACCGACCCCAGCCAGGCGACGCCAGGCACGATTCGCGGCGACTTCGGCAGAAGCATCACCCGCAACACCGTTCATGGTTCTGACTCTCCGGAAACCGCTGTTACTGAAATTAACTTCTTTTTTAGCTATGTCGATCTGTTTCCGCGCGCCCAGTGAATAACTGAGCCCCCGGCCCCTGTCATGACCGCAACTGCTGGCAAGATCAATCTGCTCGATCTGGATCGCCGCGATCTGGAGGCCTTCTTCGTCGCGCTCGGCGAAAAACCCTTTCGGGCGACCCAGGTGATGAAGTGGATTTATCATGAGCGAATCATTGACTTCGCCGCCATGACCAATTTGAGCAAAGCGCTGCGGGAACGGCTGGCGGACAATGCGGACATTCGCTTGCCGGGAGTGGCGCTGGATCAAGCCTCCCGTGACGGTTCCCGCAAGTGGCTGATTCGGCTGGATAGCGGCAACTGCATTGAAATGGTGTTCATCCCCGAACCGGATCGCGGCACTTTGTGCGTCTCCTCGCAGATCGGCTGCCCGCTGGATTGCTCGTTCTGCGCCACGGCGCAACAGGGCTTTAACCGCAATCTCACCGTTGCTGAAATCATCGGCCAGGTCTGGCAGGCCAGCCGTTTACTGGGCGAACGGCGCAACGGTGACCGGATCATCACCAATATCGTGCTGATGGGCATGGGCGAGCCACTGCTGAATTTCGCCAATGTAGTGAAAGCGACCGATCTGATGCAGGACGATCTGGCTTTCGGCATTTCCAGGCGTCGGGTCACGTTGAGTACGGCGGGCGTCGTTCCCGCACTCTACCGGTTGCGCGAGGTCTCCGGGATCAGCCTGGCCGTCTCCCTGCACGCGCCGACGGATGAGTTGCGCAACGAACTGGTGCCGCTGAATCGCAAATATCCACTGGCCGAACTGTTGGCGGCCTGCCAACACTACATCGCCGACAAACCGCACCGTCGCATTACCTGGGAATATGTGTTGCTGGCGGGAGTCAATGATTCCGAAGCCCACGCCCACGCCTTGGCGGCGCTGATTCGTGATATTCCCTCCAAGGTCAACCTGATTCCATTCAACCCGTTTCCACACACCCGCTACCGGCGCTCCGACCCGGCGACGATCTCTCGTTTCCATGCGGTGCTTATGGCGTATGATCTGACGGTGGTCACGCGCAAAACCCGGGGTGACGATATCGCCGCCGCCTGTGGCCAACTCGCCGGTCAGGTTCAGGCCCGTGGTCGCCAGGTGGAACGCCCCGTGCGCTTGGCGGCCGCCTGAGAAAGAACGTCATGCGCCTGCCGCTATTTCCCGCGATCCTCTTATGCCTGACCCTGCTGCTGGGCGCTTGCGCCAGCACCCAGGAACACGAATTCAATGACAATGTGGCTGAGGTCAATTTCAAACTGGGTATCGGCTACATGCAGTCCGGCCATTTCGAAGTCGCTACGGAAAAGCTGATCAAGGCGCTGCAATTCAAGGACAATTACCCGGAAGCCCATAACGCTATCGGGGTGCTTTACGAAGAAATCCGTGAGTATGGCCCGGCTGAAAACCACTATAAAAAAGCAATCGACCTGAAGCCCGACTACACTCTGGCGCGGCTGAATTACGCCCGCTTCCTGTGCCTGCGCGAACCGGTGCGCACGGCGGAGGGCGAAAGCGAATTTCAGAAAATCATTGCCGAACCGGTCAACGCCGGCGCTAACGCCGCCGAAGCCTACGCTGGCCTGGCCCTCTGCGCCCGCCAGCGCAATGATCCAGGACAGGCCGAAACCTGGTTGCGTCAGTCGTTGGACATCAACCCCAACAATACCAACGCCCTGTTTGAACTGGCCCAACTCAGCCAAACGCAAGGCAAGACTTTGCAAGCCCGCGCTTTCCTGCAACGCTATCACAGCCTGAGTCGTCCCACGCTGCAAAGCCTGACGCTGGGTATCGCCATCGAATCTTCTCAGGATGGCGACCCTTTGCTGCACCGGGATTATAGGGCGGTCCTGATGGCGCAGTTCCCAAATTCTGATGAAGCCCGTCGCCTGAAACCACCGGAATAGATTATGTCCAACGAGATCGCTACCGATTTCACCCCCGAAACCCCTGGCGCCCCTGTTGAATCGCTGGGCGCCTGGTTTACCCAGGTTCGTACCCGTCACGGCCTCGAACTCCGCGAAGCGGCCCGTCACCTGATGCTGAATCCGACCATCGTGCAAGCCATGGAGGCCGACGATTTCGCCCGATTGGGACCGCCGGTCTTCGTGCGTGGCTATCTGAGTCGCTATGCCCGCTTGCTGGATATGCCGGATCATGAAGTGCTGGAGCGTTTTCGGCAGCAAATCAGCTCCAGCCAGGAGCCGCCGCCGCTGCAAGTCGTGCATCCGCTCCGCCGCCAGACCCGGGCGCGCGATCTGCGGGGTTTGGTCTATCTGGCGCTGCTGGTGGGCGTCGGCTGGACTGCTATCCAGCACTTGCCTGATCTCGACCCGAGCCGGCTGACTGCATTATGGTCGGGCGACCGACCGAGCGCAGGGAGTCCCATCGTCCACAACCCGAACAGCGCAACGTCCCAAGTTCACTATCCGTTCCAATCGAAACCTGCGGAAACCACTGCTCCGGTCCCGGCGACCTCGCTGGCCAGCGAAGCGCCCCCGGCGACCTCACCGTCATCGGAACCTACCCCCTCTACGGTTGCCACCCTCACACCGCCGTCCGCATCAGTGGTCTTCACGGCTCCGCCCAATCCAGCGCCGACTCCAGCGCTTTCCGGGGTTGATCCCTCCATGGCTGCGCCATCGTCGGCTCCCTTTGCTATTCGCACAAGCGATACCCAAGCGGTCGCCGCCGCTGATGGCGAGGCCAAACTCCTGCTGGAATTCAGCAACGATTGTTGGGTGGAAATCAAGGATGCGGAGGGCAACGTGCTGACGAGTGGCTTGATGAGAGGCAATACGACGCACACCTTGTCCGGTCCGGCTCCCTTTAAAGTCACTCTGGGCAATGCGCCGGCGGCGCGCATTGTTCTGGACGACCGGCTGGTCGATACGACGATCTATGTCCCCCGGCGCGGCACGGTCAGCCGCTTCACGCTGAATCGTGAATAGTCCCATGGCCAAGGCGTTTCAGGCCATCCGTGGCATGAACGATATCCTGCCCGCCGAGTCGGCGCTGTGGCAATCGCTGGAAACCACGGCGCGCGAAGTGCTCGCCGCTTACGGCTATCAGGAAATTCGCCTGCCGCTGGTGGAGAAAACCGAACTGTTTGCCCGCTCTATTGGCGAGGTCACTGACATCGTCGAGAAGGAGATGTACACCTTTGATGACCGCAATGGCGACAGTCTGACCCTGCGTCCCGAAGGCACCGCCGGTTGTGTTCGCGCCTGCATTGAACACGGGCTGCTGCATAACCAGACCCAGCGGCTGTGGTATAGCGGCCCGATGTTCCGTTACGAAAAGCCCCAAAAGGGCCGTTATCGCCAGTTCCACCAGATCGGTGCTGAAGCCTATGGCATGATCGGCCCGGACATCGACGCCGAATTGATCAGCCTGACCGCCCGGTTGTGGCGACGGCTCGGCATTCACTCTGTGCGCCTGCAACTCAATTCGCTGGGTTCCAGCGCCGCCCGCGCCGCCTATCGGGAGCGGCTGGTCGCTTACTTTACGGCGCGTCAGGGCGAATTGGATGAGGACAGCCAGCGGCGATTGCTGACGAACCCGCTGCGGATTCTGGATACCAAGCACCCGGCGATGCAGGCGGTGGTGGCGGAAGCGCCCTCGCTGCTGGATCATCTCGACGCAGAATCCCAGGCGCACTTCGCCGCGTTGCAAGATTTGCTGGACACCGCCGGCATCGTCTATGAGATCAATCCCCGGCTGGTGCGGGGACTGGATTACTACAGCCAAACGGTTTTTGAATGGGTGACGGATACGTTGGGCGCGCAAGGCACGATTTGCGCTGGCGGTCGCTATGATGGGTTGATTGAACAACTCGGCGGACCGGCGACGGGAGGCATCGGTTTTGCGATGGGCCTGGAGCGACTGGTCGCCATGCTGGCCACCGCGGGGTTACCCGGCGTTGACCCGGCCCCCCACGTTTACCTGATTGCCGTCGGCGACGCGGCGCAACGCACTGCGCTCGCCCTGGCCGAGCGGCTGCGCGATGCGGCGCCCGCGCTGCGATTGCGGATGAACTGCGGCGGTGGCGGGTTCAAAGCTCAATTCCGCCGCGCTGATCACAGTGGCGCCCGGTTCGCCCTGATTCTTGGCGAAGATGAGGTCCATGCCGGTACGGTCGCCATCAAGTCATTGCGCGAAGCCCAAAGCCCACAAAGGACCCTGCCACAGGATCAGTCCGCTGCCTGGTTACGTGCGGCGGCTCTGGAGGAAGGCTCCTGAGACCTCTTGCCTTGGCCTGCTTGCTTGACTCCTCACGGGAGCAGGGAGTTGGCCGTTTCAACGAATCCTGACGGATTGCTGGAGAATACAAGCCGATGGAGCAATACACCGACGACGAGCGCGTCGAAGATCTGAAAAAATGGTGGCGGGAAAATGGCCTTAGCATCATCGTTGGCATTGTGTTTGGCATTGCCGCGATTTTTGGCTGGCGTTACTGGGTTTCCCACCGCGATACCCAAGCAGAACGGGTCTCGCTGGCTTACGACGCCTTCATCGAAGCGGTGGAAAAGCCGGACGCTGATCAGGCTCGTCAGCAGGGCGAGCGCTTGTTGGCCGACTTTCCCAAATCCTCGTATACAGTCCTGGCCATGCTGCGGCTGGCCAGGCTGGCGGTGGACAGCGGCGATCAGGCTACCGCTGTTCAGCGGCTACAGTGGGTGATTGATCATGCCCAGATCGACGAGATCCGGGATATCGCCCGGCTGCGACTGGCGCGGGTGCTGTTGGCCGCTAGCCAGTTGAGTGAAGCCAAAAAGCTTCTGGAGGGCGTCAGTACAACGACCTTGACCGCCGAGCGTGAAGAATTGCGGGGCGACCTTCATCTGGCGGACCATGATCCCGCCAAAGCGCGCACCGCCTATGCTGAGGCGCTGGCGACCGGCGGCGGCCCGCTCTTGCGGCTCAAACTGGACAATCTGGCCGCGCCGACCGCCGACACGGTGATTGCC
>JBAQIQ010000111.1:0-3228 GCA_049288935.1 Candidatus Competibacteraceae bacterium | reverse complement strand
AGGCTTCATGATTGCGCGCATAGTTGCAAACAATGTGAGCAGCGATGGCCCGATAAAATCAGTTAATTTGAGCAGGAAAAGGCCGATGATTGCGCGCAAACCCGCCGATGATTGCAAGCGGCTACACGTAGGGAATGTATAAGTGCGCTCTTGCCTGTCTTGCTGTGGTGGGTTGGCGGCGCTCTCCGGTGGGGCAAGAGAACGTAATTTTGTCGCCGTCTGGTCGGTGTTGCGCCGTGGGCCTCGATGGCATTGTGGCCTTCGGTCGATGCCTTGATCCTTCAGGCTGCGGCGGTCGATCCGGGCTTTGTGTCCAGCATGGGCCAACGCCTCGTTGACGGTTTCCTCCCACAACTGCCGCAAGCGGTCGGTGCTGCCCTTCTCCGAAAGGTGGGCCACCCGTTCCCTCGTGTTGATGTCTCGGTCCCGGATGACGATATGGACGTGAGGATTGAACCGATCCTTGCCTTGGTTGTGAATCGCCGCCAACCATGCGGTGCGACCTCGGGCGACTTTACGCAGATAAACGCGGGTGAGGGCTTGCCATTGCGGGGGAGAGAGTTCGAGCGGCAAGGCAGCCATGATCTTGTCGATCACGCGGGCATTCTTGCGGTCTTGCTGTTCCTGCCGATTCAACCAGTGCTGAACAGCCTTGCGTCCGGTCGGCAGGTGCTCGGCCATAACGAACCCGGCGGCGTTGCGGCGGGTGATATAGCGGACATGAGCTGCCGCCGTGCCTGCCGGGTGGGTGGTCCGCCCGATGCTGTCGTGATGCAGGCTGAAAATCGCCATGCCGCGAGTCTGGCAGGGTGTCCAGCTTCAACCCAGACCTGGCGGGATCAGACCGGGCCATTGTCCCCAACAAATCGGCGGAGTACGGGGACCTTTCGCCTGACCCACCACGGCGGGCGCACGGGCGGGTTTGCGGCACGCGAACCCATAAGTGCGCTCTATCTCCCCACCCCGGACCGTTGCGCTACTCCTGCGCCTTCTATGGGCCGCTGTGACCCTGCGAGGACGCTTCCCCCGGATATTTTTATTCTCTGGTGATGGCGTGCTCAGTTAACTGCCGGGCACGCTCACGTAACCGATCAAAAAACTCCGGCGTCACCTCTTGGGAACCGCCCCCCTCCAAAGAATCCAGTAACAGCAATTCCAGCTTCTCTTGCTCTTTGCGCTTCTGGTCGTTGTGAATGGGGTCTGAGGAGCAATGGAACGGAAAACCTCGGTAAGGGCTGAACTCCATGATTTCCGGCGAAATCCTAGCTTACCGTCTCGATAGGGTACACCTCAACAAAACGCTCTAATGAGACAGATTTAACGCCTCATTAGGGTTTTATGCGGATATTTGAGACGCGACTGGATTAGAACCTAGACCCTAATGAGACAGTTTACAGGCTTAACGAGGTTTTCTGTTCCGTTGCTCCCCATACCCCTGAATCGAATCGTCAATCATTGCCCTTTTTCCTCTTCCTACCGTCCTACGGGTATAGAAAAGTTCCCCCTGCACAAGCAACACCTCCTCCTGAAAGCAACGGGGTGGTTGCCGCACGCTCGGTCTCCCGCCTTCCTGCCGAACCGTCTTTCGTCTTTTTGCGAGGCCGATTTTCACGATTGGCGACTTTTCCACCAGTGGCCGCGCCCAACTACAGGGTTTTTTTAACTACAGGGTGTTATAGGGAGGGGCCGAAAACGCTTTATAAACTATGGGGTTGCGTGGGAGTGGCAAGACCGTTTATGCGTAGAAGCAAGACCGTTTATGCGTAAAGTGGCCCTAAAGGCAAGACCGTTTATGCGTGGATAACTTCTCAAATCCCCTCGCCCCTGTGGATAAATCCGGCCTATGATTTGAAGGGCAAAAGGGGCGATAGGAAAGAGAGATCATGCGCGACAAACTCGACATGCTGATTGCGGAATCCATAGCCATAGAGGCCGAAGACGCCAAGCAGGCCGGGGCCGTCGGTTTCATGGCCCGCGCCCTGACGCAAGCCACCATGCCGCACCGACAGATTCATGAGCCAGTTTTCAGACGCAAGAATGGGGCTTTCAGTCTGGCTATGCTGGCTCATCCAGACGTAGGGTTGCCCTACGGGTCGATTCCCCGGCTGCTGGTGTCGTGGGTGACAACGGAAGCCGTCCGCACCAAATCCCCGGTTCTGGAACTCGGGCCGTCCCTGTCGGCATTCATGTCAGAACTGGACCTGACGCCCACGGGGGGAAGATGGGGAAGCATCACGCGGCTGCGGGACCAGATGACCCGGCTTTTTTCTGCCTCGATTTCCTGTCTCTACGAAGAAGAGGGGAGAACCGGAATTTACAACGTCCAGATTGTTGAGGAAGCCCGGCTATGGTGGAACCCGAAAGCGCCCGATCAAGCGCCGCTTTGGAAATCAACCATCGAACTGGGTAAAAAGTTTTTCGATGAGGCTATCAATCGCCCGGTTCCGGTGGACATGCGGGCGCTCAAGGCGCTCAAGCGCTCACCCTTGGCCTTGGATATTTATTGCTGGCTGACCTATCGCATGTCCTATCTGCGCAAGCCTGCGGAAATCCCTTGGCCTGCCCTGCAAATGCAGTTCGGCGCGGATTACGCCACGCAAGGGCAAGGGCCGCGAGACTTCAAAAAGAAATTCCTGTACCACCTCCGGGCCGTTAACGTCCTTTACCCGGAAGCCAATGTTGAGGAGGGGGAACGGGGTTTGTTGCTCAAGCCCAGCAAGCCCCATGTGGCGCAACTGCCGCCCGCGCTGCCCCGTCTCAAGAATCCGGTCGCGCCTGAACCGCTGTTGCTCCCTCTGCCTATCCATGAACATGAGGGGAATACCGGGCCGCATTTGCGAACCGTCACCTATGAACACGCGAAACGGGCCGCGCCGGGGTGGGATGTGTACGAACTCGAAAGGCAATGGCGCGAGTGGATCGAGAAAAAGGGGCCGCCAAAAAAACCGGATGCGGCGTTTATCGCCTTCTGCCGCAAGAAAGCAGTTAGAGAAAAATAGCAGTAATGTTAGATCGAAGAGAATAATAACCAATGGATCTATGAACATGACAAATAAATTTTTTCTCAAGCATGGCGTTTCTACATTTCTCCTAGTGCTTCTTATATAGCGTTCCTATACAGGTTGTGGAATTCTTAAAATTTCACCATGATTTATAACTAATTGAAAATATTTTCAAATATATTTTAAGATAAAACGGATGGCGAAAATACCTAATCCACAACTCGCA
>JBAQIQ010000110.1:0-3249 GCA_049288935.1 Candidatus Competibacteraceae bacterium | reverse complement strand
CGAAGAATGAAATCGTTGGTTGAAGAAGGTCTGGTCGATGAGGTTCTGGGTCAGTTAAAAAGCGGTAAAGAAGCCCAAATCTATGTGGTGCGCTGCGGTGACGCCATCCGGTGTGCCAAAGTCTACAAGGAAGCCCATCAGCGCAGCTTCAAGCAAGCGGTTCAGTATCAGGAAGGCCGAAAGGTTCGCAATAGCCGCCGCACCCGCGCCATGGCTCAGCGTACCCGCTATGGACAAAAAGAACAGGAAGCCGCCTGGCTCCACGCCGAAGTGGACGCTTTATATCAGCTCGCTGCGGCCGGGGTGCGGGTGCCGGCTCCTTTGGGCTTTGTGGAAGGCGTCCTGCTGATGGAGTTAGTCGTGGATGCAGAGGGACACCCGGCGCCCCAGCTCCATGAACTCACTTTGACCGGCGCCCAGGCACGAGAGTACCACCTTCGTCTCCTGGCGGAGGTGGTGCGGATGCTCTGCGCCGGTCTGATTCACGGCGACTTGTCGGAGTTCAATATCCTGGTGGACGCGCAAGGCCCCGTAATTATCGACTTGCCCCAAGCAGTGAATGCCGCGGCTAATAACAGCGCCCGCATGATGCTGGAGCGGGATGTCGCTCACCTCACGGCTTATTTCGGCCGCTTTGCCCACGAGTTGCTCACGACCGACTATGGCCAAGAAATCTGGATGCTCTATCAACACGGCCACCTCTATCCGGGTATTGAACTCACTGGATGCCCTGAGCACAGTGCCAGGGCGACCGATATTGCGGAGGTGATGCGGGTCGTTGAGGACGCCCGAGAAGAGGCAATGGCGCGCCTCGCTTGGACCTCGGCTACGTTAGAGATGGCATAGGCCCCATCATGCGCCTGAGATCCGGGTCCGGGGAGCAATGGAACAGTCAATCGGCTTAAGCGGTTCGATAAAACCGTCGTTTTAATGAACCTGCTGGTGGGACGCTTCCATAGGGTGAAAAAGCGGGGTAGTCCTTAAAAATGTAGTGATTCGCCATGCTTTTACAGATAACTTTATGATTTTAAAAGTTTCTCATCAGCAGACCACTACTTTACTCCCAAAAAGCGGAATAACCAGTACAGAAAGGGTGTATCGCGGGTTAGCAACAATTAATATTGGCGAAATACCCTGCGCGCCGACTGATCGATCTCGGTCCGAACCGGCCGGGCCAGGCGCCCACCGCCGCTTTTGGCTCCGGCCCAGCCCGCCGGCCACCCCGCGCTCGACGGGTTGCGTCCCATTCCAACCGATAGCGCGCCATCATTGCTCATCAAGGGAATATGCGAAATGAGAAGTCGAAATGTGTCCCCGTCCTGGTTCGTCCTGATATCGGCGGGCTGGATGCTGTTGGCCTTGCCCCTCGTTGCGCTCTGCGCCCCGCTGAACGCCAAGAAGGAAGCGACGCTGAACCTGTCCGGCGTCAGTATCGATCCGCTCAATATCAGCGGCATCGCGACAAAGGGCGAGTGGCTGGTGCTCGGATCCGATGAAGGATCCAGCATCCAGGTTTTCAAGAAGACCGGGCTGCATGCCTACCAGGCCACGGCGTCGGGTCCCATTCAACTCGACACCAACACCAACACCGAGGTCGACATCGAGGGCATCGCTTGGCATGGCGATCATGTTTACGTCGTCGGTTCCCACTCGCTGGCCCGCAAGGAGACCAAAGATAACAAGACGGTCGCGGAGAACCACGCACGGCTGGCCGATAAGCCCAAGGACGAACCGTCGCGCAAGCAGATTTTCCGTTTGAAACTCGATCCTGATGGGGCGCTCGTGCCGGGTTCGCTCGAACGCATTACCCTGGATAAGGTATTCGAGCGTCATCCCATCCTGGAATCCTTCCGTCGTATTCCCAGCAAAGAGAACGGCATCGATATCGAGGGTATCGCGGTCGCTGGCGACGAAGTGCTGGTCGGCTTTCGCGGGCCCTCGCTCCGGGGTCCCTATGTTCCGGTCCTGGCGCTGACGTTCCAGGACGGTCGGTTCGAGACCGAAGCGATCCACGCCGAAGATCGCTTTCTGAACCTCGGCGGACGCGGCATCCGCGATATGACGGCCCTGCCCGGCGGCGGATTCCTCGTGCTGGGCGGCCCCGTGGGCGACGAGCCGACACCCTATCAGCTCTATTTCTGGGACGGGCGGGACGCGCTGCCCGGCAAGGACGCTCCCCAGGCGAAAGACCGGGTGAAGCCGATCTGTCGCATCGGTTGCCCCGACGACGTGTCTTGCGACCCAGCGTCCGCCAAGGCGGAAGGCGTGGAATTCGTCGAGATGAAGGGCGGTGAGATTCGCTTCATCATCGTGTACGACGGGGCAACCAACGGGGTGCCCACCCTGATGAGTTGCCCGTTCGTAAGAAGTTGAGGCACCGGACGCCGACGTCCATCACAAATCCTGGGACGGGTAGAGTAAGGATTCGCGCCAGGGCAATTGCGCTATAGGGTAGCCGGACTGAGCTGGCCAAGGAGTAGGCGCAATCGGTAATCCTCGTTGAGGGCGGCGCGCAGTTTCCGGCGGCGGCTATCGCGCGGCGGGCCATTGTGGCGCAGCACGTTCAGGGCCATCCGGCGGATTACCGCCAGGTTTTCCGGGGCGTGGTCGCGCCGGGTCCGGCAGGCATCCTCGCCGAGCTGGACGTCCAACACCCAATGCTGGGTGTTCTCAATGGCCCAATGGCCGCGCACCGTGGTGGGGGTTCTAAGCCCAAACCCCAGAAATTTTGGAACATTTTTGAATTCAAAAGCTTGTTATAGGCCAACGATAAATTGACCGAGTGGTCATTGCCGCTCCTGCTCCACCTTGCCAGCGACTTCTGACCCGGTCTGGCGCCCGTGCCCTGTCGTTGCGTTGCATTCGCTGTCAGGTACGCAGTTCCGGGATGTGCGATGAGCATCCCATTCTTGCGCCAGAGCAACACGTTCCGGTTTACGAGGGTCGGTGCCGGCTGAAAGACTTGCCAGGAAGCGGCTTGATGGCTTCTAAACGGCTTTCAACCTGCTGGTTTTCGCGCCTTTTACGGAAAGTTGTCTCGGCAATTTGAGCCGCGAACCCATTGGCCTATCGAACTTACCGCTCGGTTGGGGTTTGGGCTTAGAATCCCTAATTGGGCCTCGTTAGGGAGGGATACAAGTGGGGCATGCCCGCCGTTGGGTCAGCGGCGACCCGCCAGGAAAGCGCGCGTCGCCTGCTCGGCGGTAGCGGCCAGATAATCGCCGCCCGCCGCCATCGCCTGCTCCAGGC
>JBAQIQ010000109.1:0-5604 GCA_049288935.1 Candidatus Competibacteraceae bacterium | reverse complement strand
ATCGAGACGATGTTGGCGCTCCGGCTCAACCGGGCTCACCGGGAGTGGGAGACCTATTGGCAAGGGGTCGAAAAAGAAGCCGCATGAACCGGTCATTTCGTCGGTGCATCACTTTGAATCACACCCGTTGGAGGGGCATTGGTTGAATTTCTCTGGGGTTTGGAGTATAAAAATAATCAAGCCGCACGACGCTTAGGGCGTTTGGCTCGGGGACTCAGTAATGAGGAACATCGAGCAGTGCGGCAGTTTTATTTGGGGCGTTTGAACATCGTGAACACAACCGCCCCGGCGCGGCGCACTTCATAAACAACCGTGTACCGGTAAGCGCCCACACCCTCAACAACCTCCAAGCGCAAAGCCCCGTTTTTAGATTTTGGCGGCATCCCTGGCTTTGGTTAAGAATCATTGCGGCCAACGCTAAATCGTCTTCCGTAATCGGCACTTGCCCACGGTTACGCTCGGATTCACTGCCATGATGCAGCAACGTATGGCGCGTATAGTCATGATCCAGCGCCACTTGTTCGCCTTTCATGCGAATCCCTAAAGCGCTGACTTGCGCAATGACGGCAGGCTCAATCAAGCCTACACGGAGTGGCGACTGCTTATCTTTCGGCGCATCCCGGCAGCCACGAACAAACTCCGCTGGAGTTTTCCCAGAGCCGCTTCCATCGTTTTTGTATTTCGCCCCACATCCCCCACCCTAACTCACCCTTACCCTCATTATAGATCCCCTCCATGGTCTCCTTATCTTCCAGCACCCGCCGGTGCTTCTCCCAACTCTCCGCCACTTGGGCTGCTTCTTTCTTCGGTAGCGCTTGCAGAAAAGCGCACTCGGCGTTCGGGTTGAACTTCGGTTGGGGATTGATCAGGTCGATGCGGGGCGACAACAGGCAAAGGCAGTCCGGCCCACCTACCAAGGGCGCTGGCAGGCGCTCTGATCCCGCCGTTAGGCGGTTTCGGTCTCGTCGGAATCCGACCGTCCGGGTGGATACCGGCGCACGGCCCGCCGCAGAAAATCCATCTGCCGGCGAAAATTAGCGCACCCCGCGCACATCAGCAGGTGAAGTTTGAGGGGCAGTTTTTCCTTCAAGCGCAATTCTCGATCCTGGGCTTCGGACAGGAGACGGGTCACTTGTTGGCAGGTCAGCACGGTTGATCCTCCGGGGTGAACCAGCGCTGTTCCAGACAGAGCCGCAACCCCATGCGGGCGCGGTGCAGGACAACGTGGCAGTTGTTGGTGGTCATATCCAGTTCTCGACAGATGCCCGGCGTATCGAGGCCGAGGAACTCGCGCATCATGAACACGCGGGCGGTGTTTTCGGGCAACCGCGTCAAGCAGGCTTCGAACACCACCCAGAATTGCTGCTGCGCGAACGTCGCTTCCGGGTCGCCCCAAGTTTGTGGGCGCTCGTCCGGCTTCCAATAACCTGTGTGGTTAAACAGCACGTCAAAATCGTCGGTGTCATCGCTGGTCTCGGGCGTTCCGTGAGCGGCTTCCACAAAGCGCTGGCGCTGGCGCAGGTGATCGATGATCTTGTTTTTCAGAATCGCGAAGACCCAGGTTTTCAAAGCTGCCTGTCCGGCGAAACGGTCCTGTCCGCTCAGGGCGGCGGCCAGCGCCTCCTGAACCGCGTCCTCCGCCGCCGCCCGGTCGCGAAGCTGCAATTCCGCGAAGCGCAGCATATCGCGGCGCAAGCCGACCAAAAAGGTTTGATCCCATAACGTTTGGGCTCGCTCGCCCTTGTGGATTGGAACATCGTTGGCGCTCATCTCCGATCTCCGACGCTGGCCGGCCCGAGGGATCGGGCCGTCGCGCCGGATGATGGCGGCGCGAGGGCGGAGTTGCAAGCGAAACGAACGAGCCCCGACCTCGGCGGTCGGTGAACCCATCACGTTTTCCAGCGGTTAGCGTCGGATCTCGTTGAGCGCCCAATCGTAGTCCAGGTAGCGGATTTTCGAGCCGCCCTTGCGGATGGCATCCCGCGCTTGAGGAGTGTCACCGAGCGCGCCAAGCGCCCGGATCAGATCATCCCGTGCTCGACATCGTCCAGGATGAGCGCCACATATTCCATTCGGCATGACGGTGATCGAAGGCGAACGCCGTCTGGGCGATCAGAAGGAGGAGGACCAGGGTAGCCAACCGTTTTTTCATGGGGTTGCTCCGGTCTTCAGCCGCGCCGCCAAGCGTGGAAGCGTTCCACCCAGGCCAACAGTTTCTCGGGCGCGTGGGCCTTTTTCCAGACGCCGGCGACGTATTTGTTCGCCTCGGCCAGGGTCGGGTAGATGTGAATGGCGCCGAGAATCTTGTTGAGACCGATGCCGTGGCGCATCGCCAGCACATACTCAGCCAGCAGGTCGCCGGCATGTTCGCCGACGAGGGTGACGCCGAGAATCCGATCCTTGCCCGGCGCGGTCAGCACCTTGACGAAGCCGTGCGCTTCACCGTCGGCGATGGCGCGATCCAGATCGTCGATGCCGTAGACCGAAACCTCGTGAGGAATGCCCCGCTCTTTCGCTTCCTGTTCGTTGAGCCCGACTCGGGCCACTTCGGGATCGACGAAAGTGGACCAAGGGATCACCGAATAATCGGCCTTGAATTTCTTAAACGGAGCGAACAGCGCGTTGACTGCGGCGTACCAAGCTTGATGGGCGGCGGTGTGGGTGAACTGGAACGGCCCGGCCACGTCGCCGGCGGCATGGATATTGGGGTAGAGGGTTTGCAGGAACTCGTTGGTTTCCACGGTGCGGGCACGCGTGGTCGGAATGTTCAGTTCCTCCAGTCCGTAGCCCGTGGTGTTAGCCACCCGTCCCACCGCGACCAGCACCGCGTCGAACGGAATCCGCACGTCCCGACCGTCGTGTTCGGCGATCAAGACCTTTGCGCCATCTTCCACCACGAACTGCTGGGCCTTGTGGTTGACGAGCACGTCGATACCTTCGGCGCGGAAGCGTCGGGTCACAAGTTCCGACACCTCCGAGTCTTCGCGGATCAGGATGCGCGGCGCCATTTCCACTTGCGTGACCTGACTGCCGAGGCGGGCGAAGGTCTGAGTCAACTCCGAGCCGATGGGACCACCGCCCAGCACCACCAGGCGCTTGGGCAACTCGCGCAGGTTCCAGACGGTGTCCGAGGTGAGATAGCCGACCGCCTCCAGCCCCGGAATCGGCGGAACGAACGGCCGGGCGCCGGCGGCGATGACGATGCTCCGGGTGGTCAGGGTCCGTGCGCCTTCGGCGGTGGTGACTTCCACCGTCCAAGGCGAAGTGATCTTGGCCGCGCCCTCGATCACGTCCACGCCCAGACCGATATAACGCTCCACCGAGTCATGCGGCGCCACTTCGCGGATCACCCGCTGCACCCGTTCCATCACCTCGGCAAAGTCGAACTCAGCCTCGGCCTTACGAATGCCGAATTCGGCGGAGCGCCGGATGTGGGAGAGCAGTTTGGCGGAGCGGATCAGCGCCTTGGACGGCACGCAGCCGGTGTTCAGGCAGTCGCCGCCCATCCGGTGCTTTTCGATCAGGGTGACCTTGGCTTTGACCGCCGCTGCGATGTAGGCGGTCACCAGACCCGCCGAACCGCCGCCGATCACCACCAGGTTGCAGTCGAAACGCGCCGGCTTGGACCATTTCGCATAGACGCGCCGGGCTTTCACAATGGCGACGATTTTCTTGGCGATCAGCGGGAAAATGCCCAGCAGGGCGAAGGAAAGCAGCAAGCCGGGCGAGAGAATACCCTTCAGCGAATCGATGCGCGCCAGTTGGGTGCCGGCGTTCACGTAGACCAAGGTGCCGGCCAACATGCCGATCTGGCTGACCCAGTAAAACGTCCCGGTGCGGATCGAGGTGAGCCCCATCGCCAGATTGATGACAAAGAACGGGAAAATCGGAATCAGCCGCAGCGTGAACAGATAAAAGCCGCCTTCCTTCTCCATCCCGGCATCGATGGCTTTGAGCTTGTCGCCGAACCTGCCCTGCACCCAATCGCGCAGCACGAAGCGGGCGGCGAGGAACGCCAGGGTCGCGCCGAGGGTCGAGGCGAAGGAAACGATCACCGTCCCCCACAGCAGCCCGAAGATCGCGCCGGCGGCCAAGGTCATGATGGCCGCGCCGGGCAGCGATAGTCCGGTCACCGCCACGTAGATCGCGAAAAAGATTCCGGCGGTCAGGGCCGGCTGCGCCGCCCGGTAGGCATCGATAGCGGCTTGCTGGCTTTTCACGTAGTCCAGACTGAAAAAGCGCCCCAGGTCGAAGACGAAGAACGCGCCGATCAGAACGGCGAGCGCCAGAAGGAGCAGGAGCTTGCGAGAGTTCATTGGTTATTGATTCCGCTGCCCTGCAACAGCGCATCCAACTGACCGGCGCGATCCAGCGCGGCCAGATCGTCGTATCCGCCGACATGAACCTCGCCGATGAAAATTTGCGGCACCGACCGGCGTCCAGTGCGTGAGATCATGATTTCCAGTTGGTCCGGTTCGCGGTCAACCGCGATTTTTTGCAGGTCGCCGACGCCTTTGCTTTTCAACAACTGTTCCGCCTGCTGGCAGAACGGGCATCGCTGGGTGCTGTACATCGTCACTTTGGTCATGGCATATAACTCCCGAGAATCCAAAAAATCCTCGTGTAAATTTTCCTGTGATGGTCAGGGCGGGTAGTGCGGAGCCAGGGTTTTTACTTTATCCAACCCATTGACCCTGTTAATTGATGCTCGTTGCGGCTGCCCGCTCCATGGCTCCGATCGCAGGAAAATTTACAGGGCCAACAAAATTGACGAAAAACTAGCCCTGGGTCCCGTAACGCCGGGCGATCCAATGATCGACAGACAGCACGCCCGGCCCCTTCGCCACCAGATACAGCAGCACCGCAGCCCAGACGCCATGGGTCGGATAAGCGCCAGGATAAACGAAAAGCTGAATCACCAGCGTCATCCCCAGCAGGGCCAGGGCCGAGAAGCGGGTGGCGAGGCCGAGCAGAATCAGGATCGGGAAAACATGTTCAGCAAAGGCTGCCAGAATCGCCGCCAATGTGGGTGGAAGCAGCGGCAGGGCGTATTCGTCCTGAAACAGGGCCACGGCGGACTCGGACAGATGCGGGATACCCAAGGTGAACACGCCATCGACGATATCGATAGCCAGACCTTCAATCTTGGTTTGCCCGGATTTCCAGAACACGGCGGCGATGGAGAACCGGCCGACGAAAGCGATGAGGGAGTCGGGAATCCGCTGGAACAGGGCGATGAGCGGCAGGACGAAGCGCGCCCAAGGCGGCGTCGATACGGCAGTTGCCGGTGTGGCAATGGCTGAAGTCGTCATGGAGAAGTTTCCGTAGGCAGGTGTAAAGAAGTCAGTGCGCCGTGACGGAGCAACAGAGCGAGCTGGAGCGTCAGGACGAAATCCGCGTGGGCGGAAGCAGCCCGCGCGGCGGCGTCGCCGAGCGTCAGTCCGCTCGCGAAGCCCGCAACCAGAACGTCGCCGCCGGGCGGCAGAGAGACGACTTGGACTTCCAGCCCAGCGCGAACCACTAAGGCGTTTTCCGGAGCGTCGGGATCGACGCGCGCCAAATCGCCGATGCCCTGATGGGCCGCCCACAGCGACACGATGGCGT
>JBAQIQ010000108.1:0-9419 GCA_049288935.1 Candidatus Competibacteraceae bacterium | reverse complement strand
CGCCTGTCCACCACCCGACAGCGTTCCGGTGAAGCAAGGCGGAGGTGTCACTCCAGGAGCGACCACGAAAAACGACTGCGCGGCGGTAGCCGGCACGAACTGGGCGGTTCCGGCATAGCTGGCCGTCAGGGTGAACGATCCCGCCGTGGGGAGGGTGACGCTACAACTCGCGACGCCGCTCGCGTTGGTGGTGCCGTTGCACGACTGGCCGCCGACCGCGAACTGGATCGACGCCCCGGTCATCGCGGTGGCGGGGTTTGCCGAAACGTCGAACAAGCTTGCCACCAGCGTTACAGGCGCTCCCTCAGTCGAATTTGCTGGGCTGGTGTTCAAGCTCAGGAAGGTGGTGTGCGCGCCGGCCGCCCAAGTCAGACGGGCCGGGTTCGAGGTAAAGTTCGATGAGCCTATGGTTGCACTGGCAACTACAGTGTCACCGCCTGTGAAGATTCCAGTGTAGTTGAACACCGCCTTGCCGCTGGCATCAGTGCGAACCAGTTGGCTTTGCGAGTTTGCACCGCTGATATTGAAAAATACCGGCGAATTCGCCGGGATGGAAGCATTGACGAACTGGGCCGTCATCGTTTGCTGCGATCCCTGCGTCGGGTTGGGTGAAACCGTCGCCGGTGACAAAACCAGCGCGGGAGATGGGTTGGTCGCAGCAAACCCGCAGCCGCCGGTGCTGGGAGCCAACTTGTAAATGGTGTCGCTGGCGCTGACGTAGAGGCAGCCATCCGGGCCGATGACGCCAGATCCGATGCCTCCATTGACCAAGGGCATCGAAGTGACCGGGTTGGCGGTGAGATCGACCAAGCTCAACGTGGGATTGGCAGCGCCCCCCGAAAGCACGATCAGCGATTTGGCTGCGCCGTTTGCTTGCGCCTCTCCGACCGTGACCCAGTAGATTGAAGTTACTCCGGTTGGGGTGATCGTCGGCGTTGTGTTGGTGCCACCGATCCGCAGAACCGGAGGATTGGGATCGGTATAGCCCGAGACCACGTAGAGGGTGCCATCCGGCGCGAAGGAGATCGCGCCGTTCGGTGTGGCCGGCAAGGTGGCGTAGACCTCCAACGTTGGGTTGGCGCTAGCCGGATTGCGCACGCGGTACAGCGAGGGGTTTTCGAGCGATGCACCGATACACTGGTTGTCGAAGAAAAGATCACCGCTCAGGGGATCGACCGACAGCCCTGCCGGGCAGGCCAGACCAGACACTACAGTTCGAATGATACTACCGTTGGCGGGATCGACCTGAACGATGTCGCCGGAGGACGAACCTCCGGTGGTGACCGAACGACTGAGGTACAGGCTGCCATCCTTGCCGAAGACTGGCTGCCCGAGCGTCGGCCCGAGGTTTGCGACCTGGTTGGCATTCGTGGCCAATCCGCCTTGAATGCCCATTTTAAACAGACCGCCATCGGGGAAATCCGCTATGAATACCGACCCCGCCGTGTCGAAAGTCGGGTTCGACGCACCCGGACACCCGCCCCAGTTGACGTTGCCGAAGAAAAAGTTCCGCGCGGCAAAACCGTTCGCAAAGGATGTCAAGGCAAAACCGTTCGCGGCCGCCGGCGGCGCCACGACGCAAGAGGTCGGGGTGCCGGTGAAATCGACGGTCGCCGACCCAGGAACGGGCAAATCTCCGTCGGTGACATCGACGGCCGTGTACACGACGGTTTCACTCACCCCGTTCCGGGCGGTGAACTGGATCTGTCCGTTGGCATCGGTGACGGCCGGGTCAGGTCCGGTGATCAGGGAGTGGCCGCTGCCTTGCGAAAGCCTGATTTCCTTCAAGGGCGAGGGGCGATTCAGCGCGTCCTTGAGGGTCACCGTGATGGTGGATGTGCTGGCGCCGTTCGGCGGAACGATCGTCGGCGACGCGCTGATGCTGGCACTGGCGGCGGGTGGGGGAACAAAGGCAATCTTTTCGGTCTGCGCCAGTACGACGCCATCGGTAGTGTCGGTGGCTGTTACAATGACCTCTTCAAAAGATGAGTTGGTCAGGGTGAATACAACGGCACCGTTGTCAACGGTCGAGATGCCGCTGGCAGGCGAGATTACGGCATGGCTGCCGGGATTGGCGGTCAATGTGACGGTTTTTCCACTGACGGCGTTACCGGTGCTGTCGCGCAAGCGAACCACCACAAACGAAGTTGAAACGCCGTCTGCCGGCGCGGTGGAGCCAACTATTCGCATATTCGACTCGGTGGCGCTGACGGCACCCGCCGTTGAGGAAGTCAGGGCGAGATGCAGCTTGTTGAGATTCGGCGACCCCAGACCCACATGCGCAAAGTCGCTCCCCATGCTTGACGCAGAGTGAAACGCATTGGTGTTGGCGAGCGGATAGAGCGATAGGTTCAGGTTGCCGAGATTACGGCCTTGCGCCTGGTTCAAAATCGCAGTCGCCGCTGCCCAGGCAGGAGCGGCCATACTCGTTCCGCCGACGAAAAACGGGGCAGGACATCCACCCGCGCTGGCTTGGCAGATAATCGTACCTTGCGCCGGATCGGAATTGAAAACCACATCCGGTATTGAACGCATCGGCGAGGAAGTGAAGCCATCCTGATAGGCGGGACGAGCAAAGAAACGACTGACGCCAAAACCGCCTTGACCAGTCGGAGGTGTGTTCGCCAACCCATTCCACCAAGTTTCGCTTTGGTAAACCGCCGTGGGACCAGTAATCTGCGAAGTTCCGCCCACCGCTATAGCGTGTGGCGAACCGGCTGGAACGCCAATCGTGTTTGGGCTGCCATTAAGGCAAGTGCTTCCAGAGTCGCCGCTGGCGTTGAATACCGAGACCCCCGCCGCCGCCGCCGCCGCCAAGATCGAATCAATGCTTTGCACGTCGGCAAGTGTCGTCTGATCCTCGCAATACGCCCAACTGTTGCTAATGATGGTCATGCCATCGTTGATTGCACGATTGAACAGCGACTGAAAACTGCCGCCTCCGGTGAACGGAGCGTCATACACGACCACTTGAGCATCGGGAGCATTGATCAGCACGGTGTCGATATCGAGTAGAACTTCCCGTTGATCCGGCCCGAGCGCGGCTCCTCCGTTCACATGCACCTGGCTTAAATTGGAGAAGACCGTTGATGGCATCCCGAAAAAATCGAGGAAATCGCTCACGTCGCTTGGAACAAACGTATCAAATTGAACAAGGCCGATTTTCTGTCCGGCGCCAGAGGCATTCTTCCACGCCACAGCCGCGAGAGGACGCGCATTAACGGTTGAATGTAGCCCCATCGATTGATTTGATCTGGGTTCGGCAAACTTCCCGCACACTTTCAAGACATCGGATTTTTCATCAGCCGTCAATCCCTGCTGTGGCGAACACTTGTCCACTGCCTGTTTACAGGCATCATAGCCATTCTGAAGGACCTGTTGCTTGAGGTAGCCTGCGTTATCTCCCGCCTCCTTACAGGGTTGCTTTTTGAACCAACTGAAGATGGTAATGGGCCGCGGACGAGCTAAATTAGACAGCCCAACCACCGCCTGCACGCGGCGGGCGATATTGGCAGGAAATCGCGGATCGGTGCCGTTAGCGAAAAACTGGCGCTCACCAAACGCATAATCGGAAATAGTCACCTCCATTGCCTTTTCCGCCATCGCACGAGTCCCGGCAACAATCAGCGTCATCCGGTTTGCCGAGCCTTCGGTGACCGTGAATCCTTGCTGCTTGAAATAGGCGCGAACGGCGTCGTAATCGTCTTGGCTGGGTCCGAAGCGGTCAGACACCTCTTGAGGATTGAGGAACTCCCGGAACTGGGGAGATTGCGGGTCATAAACATCGCGCAGAAAGTTCTCGAGACCGGCCGGGTCGGAGCGCCGCAGTACAACGGTAAGCGTCAGCGGTTCTGAAACGCGCTTGAGCGCCATGGCAGGCGCCGCTACCGGTTGAGCCGTTGACAGCGCGGACAGCACATGACCAGGCAACACCACCCGATCAGCATGGGATGCTGGAACATCGGGGGCTGCTCCCCGCGCCAGACCCGTTGCCGGGATATCGGACGAAGCCGCCCACACCCACAGTGGAGCCAGTAGCAGGACGACAGCGCATAAAACACTAACTGTGAAGCGACGCATAGACTCTGACTCCTGGAACTGACACATTAACACCATAAATAAAAAGGAAAATATGGGGGTAACCCAATCGCAGCGATGTTCACAGCATGGATTAGTTCAGTACAGGAATGAAATCAAGAGGGGGTGAATTTTTTCCAAGACCCGCAGAGAGTCATCCATCCGGCTATGACGATATAGACTGTCCCTGCCGGGTTTGCGGCAACCATTCGCGCAGAAAATCCCGGTGAAAGGCCGCCCAGATCAGAATGGGCGCCACCGCCGGCAAAATCAGATAACCGAGCTGATAAGCCAGCGCCAACAGCTCGCGGGTCAGCGGCGTTGTGCCCATCTGCTCAGCGATAGCCGGTTCCATCTGAAAAACCAGGACCTTGAGCGCATCACAGGCAATACCCCAGACCGGAATCAGCATGAACACCATGCTCCCCATCATCGTCCGGTACAGCTTGTCGCCGATATCTGTCGGCGCCGCCAGGGTCAGCGCCAGTAATAGCGGCAAGCCGTAAGTATATTGCAGCGCATTGATCGTGAAGATGAGTTGTGCTTGAGCACCGGGCGGCAGCGTAACATTCGCTGATGTCGTCATAAACTGTGTCACGATATCCACAGTAATTCCCTGCGGTTCAACGGCAGCGATGGCCTGCGGAAAGCCGTAGGTAAGAACCCAATGGGTCCAGCCGGCAATCGGCATCAGTAATAACGGCCCGAGCGCGTACCAAATCACGAACGTCGGCGCCAGCCACAGTAACACGCGGACGAGAAAACGATCGATGGGACGGCGCGGCATGAGTGCTAAACCGATGGCGCCATGGCGTCCGCTGGCCGATCGCGATCTACAGGCGCCGGCAACATCCGCACCCAGAACAGATAGACAACGAGTCCATCCAGCATGATCAGCGCCTGCCACAGATAGAGATGCGCCCACTCGAACCAGGCCGGATTCCATTGCAGCAGATAAAACAGACTGATAATCCTGACTAAATTTAAAGTTTGAATCGCCATGAAGCCCAGCCCTATCCCCATCATTTTGCGCCGCCAATCCGCCGGAGTGGCCACAATAGCGGCGATCACGCAGATCATGGCCTCGACGCCGTTGCATCCGGGCTGAATACTGACCGCCGCGCCCGTTTGTATATTGCGCAGCACAATGCCGTCAGCCTGCACCGTGCTATCGAAAATCTGGAGCGCTACAGCGCTGACCTTAGCGATCGCTGCGGTAAATGGCTGGATCACCCAGGTCTGCACTGGCCCAAGCAATTCAATCACAAACAAAGCTAGCAGAACCAGGGCGAAAATGATGAGCGGCATGGATGCGGTAACCTTCGATTCAGGCTGAAGTTTGGATAGACGCTTAATCCTCCGTCGACGCCCAGCCCCCCAGATCTCTCCAGCGATTGACGATCTGGCAGAACAGTTCCGCAGTGCGCTCGGCATCGTAGATCGCCGAGTGCGCCTCACGCTCATTCCACGGAATGCCCGCCGCCTGCGATGCCCGCGCTAATACCGTCTGGCCGTAAGCCAATCCAGCCAACGACACCGTGTCAAAATTGCTGAATGGATGAAAGGGACTGCGTTTAATTTTGGTTCGAGCCACCGCCGCGTTCAGAAAAGCCAAATCGAAGAAAGCGTTATGACCGACCAGAATGGCGCGATTGCAACCCGTATCCCGCACTTCCCGACGCACCTCCCGGAAAATATCAGTCAATGCCTCACTTTCCGGCACAGCAAAACGGAATGGATGATCGGGATCAATGCCATTCACCGCCATTGAGGTGGGGTCCAGCCGGGCGCCGGGAAACGCCTGAATATGATGCGCCAGCGTTCCAGCCGGTCGCAGATTGCCCTGCCAGTCCATCCGCACGATGACCGCTGCGATTTCCAACAGAGCGTCGGTAGCGGCATTGAGACCGCCCGTCTCAACATCAATGATGACGGGCAAAAACCCCCGGAAACGGCGGGCGATGAGCGCATTGGGAGCAGGTTCATTCATAGACGCAGCATACCGGATCATCCACTGGAACGCACATACGCCACGCTTTCGCCTCCAAATCTATCGATGGAAACCGCTTTTTTCAGCGTTCTTCACCGGTCATCCTGTGCAGGATAAAGCGTCAAGCAACGATTGCTTCAAAATATTAGTTTATGCTAATTTACTAATTCTTATCAGCGCCGTGCGCCGCAATCCACACGCTACAGGTTCTCCTCATGAATACCGCTCCCACCGCCGATCCAGAAATCGCCACGCGCCAGCTTGAACATTTCCCGGTCGCCATTTTCTCGATGGTAATGGGGATCAGCGGCTTGACGCTGGTCTGGCTGAAAGCGCATACTGTACTGGGTCTGCCGGTGATCGTTGGAGAGGGGTTGCGCGGTGTAGCCAGTATCCTGTTCATCATCCTCCTAGGCGTTTACGGCCTGAAAGCCTTGCGCCATCCCCAATCGGTCGTGATGGAAATGCGTCACCCGGTACGGATCAACTTCTTTTCTACTATTTCAATCTCGCTGTTACTGCTGGCCACCGCTTATGTCGAAGCCGCGCCTGAAGTCGCCCTATGGCTGTGGGGGGTGGGCACAGTCCTGCATCTGAGCCTCACCCTGGCCATTTTCAGTAGTTGGCTTCACCATACCCACTACGCCATTCAACACGCCAATCCCGCCTGGTTCATTCCGGTGGTTGGCAATATCATCGTACCCATCGCGGGCGTTCGGCTGGCTTCGCCGGAATTGTCGTGGTTCTTCTTCAGCATCGGCCTGGTGTTCTGGATCGTGTTGCTAACCATCGTGTTGTACCGACTGTTCTTTCACGAGCCCCTACCCGCCCGGCTCACTCCGACCCTGTTCATCCTGCTCGCACCGCCCTCGGTAGGCTTCATCGCCTATCTGCAACTCAATGAAAACCTCGATGCCTTCGCTCGCATTCTTTATTACACCGCGCTGTTTCTAGCCCTGTTGCTGGCCAGTAACGCTATGCGTTTTTTACGAACCCCCTTCTTTATTTCAGCCTGGGCCTATTCCTTCCCGCTGGCGGCGCTGACCGTCGCCACGCTGATCATGAGCGCTCGCCAGCCTGGCCCGTTTTTCACTCTGCTGGGACTGGGTTTGCTGACCCTGGTGTCGCTGGTCGTGGCAACGCTGACGGTGAAAACCCTGATTGCAGCAGGCCGGCGGCAAATTTGCGTCCCGGAATGAGTCGCTCTGCCAACCCTGCTGCACGAGCAAAAGGCGCCAATCGTTAATTATTTCCGATGGTTGCGAATTCGCGATGTTTCGCGAGCACCCGCAAGGAAACAACGATATGAAAATCGCCGTTACGAGTCAAAATCGTCGCACGATCACCGAACATGCCGGCAAATGCCGGAAATTATGGGTTTACCACATCGACCAAGGCCAACCCACGGCAGGGAATTGCTGGAGTTGCTCCAGAAAGAATGTTGATCCATCCGAAGGAGGTTACCGCCATGTCCGCTCCTCAAACCCTCGATATCGGCGTCCTGCAACGGCTGAAAATTCGCTGTATTTCTGAAACCGGCTGGTTTGACACCGCCACCGTATTCGGCGACATCCAGGATGCCGGCGGCGCGACAGCCGATCAATACACGATTCCCTGGCCGCCGTTCGGACCGCTGCATAGCGACAACGCCGCTGGCTTTTCAGCGCTGCTGGAAGCTGAGGCAACCGATGGAACCGTGCGCCGCCTGCTGTTCGACACTGGCTGGAATCCCGCCTGGATGGATCGTCGCTTCGCCGAGGAGGGTATTGACCAGTTGCTGCAACAAGGCCAGATCGAAGCGTTGGTCATCAGCCACGAGCATTTCGATCATTTCTGGGGGATCGGCTCGACCCTCAAGCATTGTCCCGGCCTCACCCTTTACCTTCCCGAAGGCTTCCATCCAGCAGGGTTCGCTCATATCCAGCGGCAGGGACATACCGGCCATGTCATTACCGTTCCCGTCGATCAACCGCTGGTGCTATTTCCCGGCCTGGCGCTGGTCAGCTTCCCGATGAGCACTCTATTGCAAGTGCAGGGCGAAAATGTACTGTACGCCCACCTCCAGAATCGTGGTATGGCGATGGTAACCGGTTGCGGTCACGGCGGCGTTCTGAATCTGCTGGACTACGCCCGCCGGACTTTCCAGGGTGGTGAGCGTATCCATGCCATCTATGGCGGACTGCATATTTCACCCTTGGAAGACTGGGATGAAGCACGGGAACAGGTGGTGAACACCCTGAACGAGTATGGCATCGCCAAAGTAGCGTGCAACCACTGCACCGGACGCACTGCCGTCGAAAGGATGCTGGAGATCGGGATGCCCGTGATGCGCGGGAGCGCCCGGAACGGCTCCCAAACCCATTTATTTGTGGGCAATGGCGATGTGCTGGAACTGGGGTAACCGATGGATGATTTCAACGACAAAGCTCAGACCTGGGACGCTGATCCCATCAAGCAGGAACGGGCGTTGGCTATCGCCGCTGCGATTCGGCAGCGGGTTCCGCTAACACCTGACTGGAGCGCCCTTGAGTACGGCTGTGGAACGGGCTTGTTAAGCTTCGCCCTGCAAGCTGATCTAGGCCGGATCACACTGGCCGACAGTTCGCTCGGTATGTTGGCAGTGCTGGAAAAAAAGATCGCCGCCGCCGGGCTGACCCATTGGCGCCCGCTCGCCCTCGATCTGATGGCGGACCCGCCCCCTGCCGAACACTACCACCTGATTTATACCCTGATGACCCTGCACCATGTCGCTGATGTCGACCGGTTGCTACAGATTTTTTATG
The DNA here is from genome assembly GCA_049288935.1 of Candidatus Competibacteraceae bacterium. GTDB lineage: Bacteria > Pseudomonadota > Gammaproteobacteria > Competibacterales > Competibacteraceae > UBA2383. The sequence goes on along the minus strand of JBAQIQ010000108.1, from coordinate 569 downwards.
ACCTGCTGCATCCGGCCGGTTGGCTGGGTATCGCCGATCTGGATCAGGAAGACGGTTCGTTTCATGGCGCTGGCTTCACCGGACATTGTGGCTTTGACCGGGCAGCGTTGCGGGCGCAGTTATTAAGGGCTGGGTTCAGTAGCGTAAATTTTTCCACCAGCTATTTGATGAAGAAAGCGACCGATCGGGGCCTGCGGGAATATCCGGTTTTCCTGGCGGTCGCGACCCGGCTATAGTCCTACGGGAACCGGATAGCGAGAAGTCCAGCACCCAGGCAAGCCCGTCAAACAACCGTGCATATCGGGGTGGCAGCGCAGGTTAGCGCAACGTAACCCGCCTGCCCATTCACTTGCCTATCGGCTTCCGCTCGTCCAGTTTAAAAAAGCCCATCAAGTTTTGCAGTTCGCGAGCCTGTTCGCCCATCGCCTGACTGGCCGCCGCCGTCTCCTCGACCAGCGCCGCGTTCTGCTGGGTGGCCTGATCCATCTGCACAATCGCTCGGTTGACCTGTTCAATCCCGCCCGCCTGTTCGTGCGCCGCCGCCGTCATCTCGGCCACAATGTCACTGA
>JBAQIQ010000107.1:0-1755 GCA_049288935.1 Candidatus Competibacteraceae bacterium | reverse complement strand
CCATTCGCTGAAGCTGAGGTTGGTGGTGATGACGACGCTGGTCTGCTCGTAGAGCCTGGAGAGCAGGTGGAACAGGAGCGCTCCGCCTGAGGGGCTGAAGGGCAGGTAGCCGAGCTCGTCGAGTATGACGAGATCAAGTTTCGAGAGTCTGTCAGCCATCTGACCTGCCTTGTTCAGTGCCTTTTCCTGCTCAAGCGCATTGACGAGATCGACGGTGGCGAAGAACCGGACCTTCTTGCGGTGATGCTCGACGGCCTGGACGCCGAGGGCGGTGGCAATGTGGGTCTTGCCGGTGCCGGGTCCGCCTATGAGCACGACATTGTGAGCGCCTGCCATGAACTCGCCAGCATGCAGCTGGCGAACCAGTACCTCAGATACTTCGCTGGAGGCGAAGTCAAAGCCTGTCAGATCCTTGTATGCCGGGAACCGGGCGGCCTTGATCTGGTAGGCGACGGAGCGGACCTCGCGTTCGGCAAGCTCGGCCTTGAGCAGTTGCGACAGGATGGGAACAGCCGTGTCGAAGGCAGGCGCCCCCTGTTCAGTGAGGTCGCTGACGGCCTGGGCCATGCCGTACATCTTGAGCGAACGCAGCATGACCACGACGGCGGCGCTGGCAGGATCATGACGCACGGTTGGCCTCCTTTCTGCGCAGCCCGTCGTAACGGGCGGTATTGGCCTTCGGCTCGAGCCGAAGGCTCAGGGCCTGTGGTGCATCGATCGGCGTCGGCGTTCCCGGCTTGCCGTCGATCAGCCGGTGCAGGAGGTTCAGGATATGGGTCTTGGTGGCAATACCGGCGTCCAGAGCCATCTCGACCGCGCAGAGCACGGCCTGCTCATCGTGTTGCAGGACGAGGGCGAGAATCTCCACCATCTCCCGGTCACCCCCGGGCCGCTTGAGCAGATGGCCCTGCAGTTGCCGGAAGGCGTCGGGCAGGTCGGCAAAGGGGGCCCCGTTGCGCAAGGCACCGGGCTTTCGCTGGATGACCGCAAGATAGTGCCGCCAGTCATAGATTGTCCGCGCTGGCAGGTGATGTGAGCGCTCAATGACCCGTGCATGCTCGCACAGCACCTGTCCCTCGGCGGCGATGACGATCCGTTCCGGGTAGATCCTCAGGCTCACCGGCCGGTTGGCGAAGGAGGCCGGCACGCTGTAGCGGTTGCGCTCGAAGTGGACGAGGCAGGTCGGGGACACCCGCTTGCTGTGCTCCACGAAGCCGTCGAAGGGGCGCCCCAGCGGCATCAGGCTCAGGACTTCATCAGCATGCGCCTCGGCAATGGTGCCGGGAAGGATGCCATGCTGGATATCCCTCCACTGCGCGATGCAGCGCTCCTCCAGCCAGGCGTTCAGAGCGTTGAGGTCAGCAAACCGCGGCATCGGCTGCCACAGCCGTCGCCGGGCATCCTGGACGTTCTTCTCGATCTGGCCCTTCTCCCAGCCCGAGGCCGGATTGCAGAACTCGGGCTCGAACAGGTAGTGGCTGGCCATGGCCGAGAACCGGGCATTGACCTGCCGGGCCTTGCCCGTCCCGATCCGGTCCACGGCGGTCTTCATGTTGTCGAAGATCCCGCGCCGCGGGACACCTGCCGCAGCCGTTTCCGGCAATTCGAACAGCGTCCAACCTTTGGCTTCAGCTTCCTGACGCGTCGCCTCGGCCGATGGAGAGACGCAAGCGGCGACGAAGTGACTGCGCCATGCGAAGCTCATCTCCTGATCCAAAAAGCAGACAGGGGAGCCGTCCGGGGGCGGAAGCCCAG